>JAUIKJ010000363.1 GCA_030430835.1 Candidatus Hydrogenedentota bacterium | reverse complement strand
ACGGCACTGGGGAGGCGCAGGGTCTGTGCACCGAGCGCATCGGTCACCACCAGATCAAAGCGTGCGAGGTTCACTTCGAGCTGTGGGAAGTAGACGGTCCAATCCGACACGATGGCCACCGTTCGTACATCGGCATCTTCGATCTGCCTCGGTGGCGGACAGACCTCCGGACACCAGCACAGCCAGAGGTCGACCGGCCACTCTTCGTTGATACGGGCCAACAACTCCGGCGCGAGGTCCTCGGCCGTGTAGTGATAGTCGCCGGTAGCATCCGTGGTGAGCGTTCGGATTTCGTGGTCCTGCCGCGAGTAGAACTGAGCAATGGGTTCGCCGGGAGTACCGAAGGGAAGGCCGGTAGACAACACATTCATACGGGTTCAGGCGTCCTTTGGCTTCTGCGCGGACACCACGAAATCACGGGCCAGCCAAAGCGCGTATTCGGTGTCGTTCAAGGGGCCGAAGGTGAATCGCCCGCGGCGCACGCACCCGTCCGCGTCGCGTTCGAAAGCGGCCGGGGGATCCCCGGCAAGCACCCGGCAGCGAATCGCGGTGAAGCCGTGACGCTCACAGAGGCGAACGAGTTCGTAGCCCGTAAAGAAGCGAATGTACTTACGCGCGAGCGCGCCGCCCTCGCGAAACTCCCAGCGGCCCTCGGCCAGCATCTGCACGTTCTCGTGGTGCTGCAGATTGGGTGCGGCGAGGACCAGCCCCCCCTCAGGCGCAAGCAGGGAAAAGTAGCGCGCGAGCAGGGGATCGGGATTCCGAAGGCGCGCGATGGTGTCCTCGCAGACGATGCAGTCGAAGGGCCCATCGAGGCCAGGCAGCCCAGTCTCTGCGTCGCCCGGAGGCGGCATACTCACCACCGCCCGTGTGCCGCGTTCACGCAACGCCTGCGCCAGTGCGGCGTCGTCCGAAGCGCATACCAGCACGCGCGCGGCCGACTGCGGCACCGCGTGCAGCAGCGCGCCGGGGGCGTAACTCGGTTGGCTGATTTCAGGCATCGCACTGTTCTCCGCGGCCATCATAGCAAAGCGGGTGCTGCGTGTGGGATTTGCGCGGCCCGGCGCGCTCACGTAGCATGCGCGGCGAAACAGGGAGTATTGGTATGAGCGGTTTTGTCCTGGAAATGCGGGCGGTAACCAAGCGCTTCCCCGGGGTGCTGGCGTTGGATCGTGCGCGGCTGGAACTGCGTGCGGGTGAGGTCCATTGCCTGCTGGGAGAGAACGGCGCGGGCAAGTCCACCTTGATGAAAATACTTGCCGGTGCCCAGCCGCTCGACAGTGGCGAAATCCGCATTGATGGCGCCCCCGTGGAGATCACCTCACCGCATCGGGCGCAGCAGCTCGGCATCAGCATGATCTACCAGGAGTTCAACCTGAGCCCCTTTCTGAGCGTCGCGGAGAACATCTTCCTGGGCCGGGAGCCACGCATCGGCCGGACGCCCTTCATTGACTGGCGCCGCCTCTATGCCGACGCCACCGCGGTGCTGGCACGCATCGGGGTGCAGTTGGACGTACGGCGCCCTGTGAACGAGCTCAGCGTGGCGCAGCAGCAGATGGTCGAGATTGCGAAGGCCATCTCCGTCAATGCGCGCATCATTGTGATGGACGAGCCCTCGGCCACCCTGACCGACCACGAGTTGCGCGCGCTCTTCGAACTCATCAAGACCTTGCGCCGTCAGGAAATTGGCATCATCTATATCTCCCACCGCTTGGAGGAGGTGTTCGAGATCGGCCAGCGGATCACCGTGATGCGGGACGGAGAGCACGTCGCCACGAAGGAGGTGTGCGACGTATCCCGCGAAGACATAATCCGGATGATGGTCGGGCGTGAACTGACCGAAGAGTTTCCCAAAGAGCAGTTTACGCTGGGGGAGGAGCGCCTGCGGGTCGAGGGCTTCACACGCACCGGCCACTTCGAAGACGTCAGCTTTTCCCTGCACACCGGCGAGATTGTCGGGCTGACGGGGCTCGTCGGCGCGGGGCGGACCGAAGTGGTTCGCGCGATTTTTGGCGCGGATCCGATCGACGCGGGGACAATCACCCTGGATGGCCACGCCATTAAGGTACGCTCCCCGCAGGACGCGATTCGCCACGGCATCGGCCTGCTCACCGAAGACCGGAAGAACCAGGGCCTCGTGTTGGGGATGAGCGTGCGCGAGAACACGACGCTGGCCAACCTCGGCGCAATCGTGCGCGGTGGTTTCCTCCGGCGCGGCGAAGAGCGGCGCGTCGCCCAGCAATACGTGGCCGATCTCCACATCAAGACCCCGGGTGTCGAGCAGACCGCCCAGAACCTCAGCGGTGGCAACCAGCAGAAGGTGGTGCTCGCCAAGTGGTTGTACACCCAGTCCAAGGTGCTTATCTTCGACGAACCCACCCGTGGCATTGACGTGGGCGCGAAGGTAGAGATCTACCGCCTGATGAACGAACTCGTTCGCCAGGGCGTGGCCGTACTCATGATCTCCAGTGAACTCCCGGAAGTCCTCGGCATGTGCGACCGCATCCTCGTGATGCACGAGGGCTGCATCGCGGGAGAACTGGCACGTGTTGATGCATCGCAGGAAGCCATCATGCGTATCGCGACGGGGGAGCGGGCCGTCATTGTGCCCTAACTAAACCGCGGATATCGATGGGGAAGATTCTGTAGGAGTAGACAATTCATCTCAATTGCGATCCTGTGCGTACGGTGCCGCAATGCTACCAGGGTGTGAAATGGACCCTGGATCCTGGACAGTGGCTTAAGTGGATCTCCTTGGGTATCTTAACCCGACACAGGAGATTGAGCGATGCGACGGAAACGACGGAATCATACGGCAGGATTCAAGGCGAGGGTGGCTTTGGCGGCCTTGTCTGAGGAGGGTACGCTTGCGGAGTTGGCGGAGCGTTTTGACGTGCACCCCAATCAGGTCAAGCAGTGGAAGGAGCAGCTTGCCGCTCAGGCACCGGCTGGTAATACGCCGACGAGCTGGCCGAGGCAGGGCACGCGGCGAACCGCAAATGCGTACAGCGGCTGATGCGCAAGATGGGCATGAACGCCCTGTATCCAGGGCCGAACACGAGCCGGAGGCACCACGCGCACAAGGTGTATCCCTACTTGTTGCGCGGTCTCGACATCGCGCGCGCCAATCAGGTGTGGTGCACGGACATCACCTATATTCCCATGGCCAAGGGCTTTGTGTACCTCGTGGCCCTC
>JAUIKJ010000009.1 GCA_030430835.1 Candidatus Hydrogenedentota bacterium | reverse complement strand
TCCGGTAGAGCTCAGCGTCAACCTCCTCGTGCGTGAACAGGCCTACCTGATCGTTATCGCGCGCGATATCAGCGAACGGGTCAAGGCCGAGAAGGCGCAACTCCTTCGGGAGAACCGCGTGCAGAAGCAGCGCGATGCCCTGGTGGCCCTGGCCGCGAGCGTGCACAGTCTTGAGGCGCCGCTGCGGCAAATCACCGAGACGGCGGCGCGCACGATGGGCGTGGCCCGTGCGAGCATCTGGCGCCTGAATGATGATCGCAGTGTCATTCGGTGTATTGACCTCTACGACCATGGTACCGGCAAGCACTGCGCAGGGGGGGAACTGTCGGCGCTGGACTTTCCCCGGTATTTCGATGCGAGCGAGGCGACCGATGTGCTCGCGGCTCACGAGGCGACCACCGATCCCCGAACCAAAGAACTTACCGAATCCTACCTCCACCCGAATGGGATCCGTTCGAAACTGGACGCCAGCATCTTTGTCGACGGTGCCGCCGATGGCTTGTTGTGCCTGGAGCACGTGCAGACACCGCGCCACTGGACATCCGACGAGCAGAGCTTTGTCGCGGCGCTTTCAAACCTCGTTGCACTTGCCCTGGAGAATGACGAGCGTCAGCGCATTGAGCGCGAGAGCAACCTGCGCAATGCCGTGATGGAGGCGGTGGCGAACGGTATCGCAATCACCGACACCGAAGGCACGGTGGAGTGGGTGAACCCCGCGTACACCAATCTGACCGGCTACAGTCTGGAAGAGGCCCGCGGAAAAAACCAGCGCGATCTGATTCGATCCCGGTTTCACGATCAGTCTTTCTATCAACAGATGTGGGATACGATTACGTCCGGACTCGTGTGGCAGGGAGAGATCACGAACCGGCGCAAGGATGGATCGGTCTATACCGAGTGGCAGACGATTACGCCGATTCGGGATTGCTCGGGCAACGTCACGCACTATGCCGGCATCAAGATGGACGTGACCGAGCGCAAGAAACTCGAGGCCGAATTTCTTCAGGCGCAGAAGATGGAGAGTGTGGGCCGGTTGGCGGGCGGCATCGCGCACGACTTCAACAACCTGCTGACCGTCATTACCTGCTACTCCGAGATGGTGTTGAATGCGCTGCCGGAGGACGATGCGATGCGATTGGACATAACGCACGTGGCGCATGCCGCGGAGCGTGCCGCGGTACTTACCCGGCAACTGCTCGCCTTCAGCCGGCGCCAGGTCTTGCGGCCCGCAGTGATTACTCTCAACAGCGTGACCAGCGATTGCACCGCCATGCTGCGCCGGCTCGTCGGGGAAGATCGCCCGATCGAACTGCGCGAAGAGGCCGCGCCGTGGTCGGTCGTGGCGGACCCCGGCCAGATAGAACAGATCATCATGAACCTCGTGATCAATGCGCACGATGCGATGCCCGGCGGCGGCACCATCGTGGTGGAATCCAGCAACATCGAGATCGATTCCACCATCAAGAGTCGACACGCGGAGATGGAGCCGGGCGAGTACGTCTGCCTGAGCGTGAGCGACACCGGCGTCGGCATGGACACGGCAACACTGGATCAGATCTTCGAGCCCTTTTTTACGACCAAGGAACTGGGTAAGGGCACCGGATTGGGGCTCGCAACGGTGTACGGTATCGTCAAGCAGAGTTCCGGGCATGTATTCGTCTACAGCGAATTGGGTCATGGGACGACTGTCCGCGTATACCTCCCACGTGTAAACACCGGGAATGCCGATAGTGGATCCGGTTCTTCGGAGAAGCGCATTGTGCACGGAACCGAAACCATTCTGCTCGTGGAAGACGAAACGCCCTTGCGCAAACTGGCGCAACGTATACTGACGGGCGCGGGCTACACCGTGCTTCCCGCGAGCGACGGCCAGGACGCCCTGCGTGTCGCGCGGGAAACCCCCGGCAATATTCACCTGATCGTGACCGACGTCATCATGCCGAAGATGGGGGGGCGGGAACTTGTGGAACAGGTTGAGGTCCACTATCCAGGCATCAAGACCCTCTTCATGTCCGGCTATACCGACACCGCCGTCGCCGCCCAGGGTATCCTGGCGCCGGGCGTGGAACTGCTCGGCAAGCCCTTCACGGCCGCACGCCTTACCCAGAAAGTTCGGGAGTTGCTCGACGGCTAAGTGCTGGTGCCGGGTGGTGGCTTGATTGCGTTCGCCCTCCGCCGTACCCTATGGCCATGAAGCGAACGCAAATTATGGGCGTGATGAATGTCACGCCCGATTCTTTTTATGATGGCGGGGTACACTTGGATCCCCCCGCGGCGCGGGCGTGCGCCGAGGCGATGGTGCAGGACGGTGCGGACTGGATCGACGTGGGAGGGGCATCTTCGCGGCCCGGGGCTGCGCCCGTGGACCCGGCGGAAGAGTTGCGGCGGGTGGTACCGGTGCTGGAGGCACTGGGGGCATTGGGCGTGCGGCGGTCGATTGATACCTACCGCGCGGCGACCGCGCGCGCTGCGCTGGGCCTGGGTGCGACGCTGGTGAACGACATCTCCGCGCTGCGGTTGGACCCGGCGATGGCGGGGGTGATCGCGGAGGCGGGTTGCGAGTGTGTGCTGATGCACATGCAGGGCACGCCGGAAACGATGCAGGACGCACCAAAATACGACGATATCGTGTCGGAGATCTGTGCCTTTTTTGAGGAACGACTGGCCTTCGCCACGGCGGCGGGCATTCGCGAGGAGCGGATCTGGCTGGACCCTGGTTTCGGCTTTGGGAAGACGGTGGACCACAACCTGGAACTGCTTCGGCGCTTCGGGGAATTCAGGCGATTTGGCCGTCCCCTGCTCTCGGGCACATCAAACAAATCGACGATTGGGGCGGTGCTGGACTTGCCGGTGGCGGAGCGGATGGAAGGCACAGCGGCAACGGTGGCCGTATCGATCTATAATGGAGCCGACATGGTGCGCGTACACGACGTGCGCGCGATGGCCCGGGTGGCGCGAATGACCGACGCCATCCTGTGCGGGAGACAATGACCTATGCCGGATAGACTTTTCGGAACCGATGGTATTCGCGGCCTGGCGAACGTGGAGCCGATGACGGCGGAAATGGCGCTGAAGGTGGGCCGTGCGGCGGGATCGCTCTTCCAGCAGGAAGACCGGCCGCACACGATCCTCATCGGAAAGGACACGCGCCGATCCTGCTATATGCTGGAGAATGCGCTGACGGCGGGGCTGTGCTCGGTCGGCGTGAAGGTATTGCTGACCGGCCCCCTCCCCACGCCGGGCGTGTCGTACATCATGCGGAGCCTGCGCTGCGACGGTGCGATTATGATCTCCGCCTCGCACAATTCCTATGAAGACAACGGGATCAAGCTCTTCGGCCGGGACGGCTACAAGATTCCCGACGAGACGGAAGACGAGATTGAGCGGCTCATCCGCACGGGCGAAGTGGATCGGCTCCGCCCGACGGGCGAGCGCATCGGCACAGCGCGCCGTATCGACGACGCGGTGGGACGCTATGTGGAATTCGTCAAGGCCTCCTTCCCCAAGGGGATGCGGCTGGACGGGCTGCGCGTGGTGCTGGATTGTTCCAACGGTGCGACCTACAAGGCCGGCCCCTACACCCTCTCCGAACTTGGGGCGGAGGTGATCTGCATCGGCTGTACGCCGAACGGCCGGAACATCAACAACGGGGTTGGCTCGGTGAACCCCGAGGAAATGCGCGCGACGGTAATCCGCGAACGCGCGGATGTCGGTATCGCCTTCGATGGCGACGGTGACCGCGTGGTGATGGCGGATGAACATGGACGTTTGCTGGACGGCAATGCGCTGTTGTCCGTGCTGGGGGTGGATTACCTGGAGCGCGGCGCGCTGACCAACCACACCATGGCCACGACGATCATGGCGAACGGCGGATTGGAAAAGGCGATATCCGGCCTCGGCGGCAAGGTCGTTCGCACGAAGGTGGGCGACCGCTATGTAGTCGAGGCAATGCGCGAGCATGACCTTGTCATCGGCGGCGAGTCGTCGGGGCATCTCATTCTGCTGGAACACAACACCACGGGCGACGCCATTATCGCGGCCCTGCAGGTGCTGGCGATCATGGTGCGCAAGGACCAGCCGCTGTCGGTGCTGGCCGGGGTCTACCGCGAGATGCCGGAGAGCCACGCGAAGGTGCCGCTAAACGGTAAGAAGAAGCCCGCGCAGGACGCGCTCGACGCGATCGTGACGGAAGCCGAGGCGGCCATGAACGGCTCGGGCCGGGTGGTGATTCGCCCTTCGGGTACGGAACCGATCGTGCGCGTGATGGTGCAGCATGATGAACTTCGCGCGGCGGAGACGCTGGTGCAAGAACTGGCGGCGAAGGTGGGGGCGCTGTAGGGGACACCCAGTTTTTCCCGAGGCTCGCGAAGCGGAGCTTCGCGGGCACGTGCGTTCCCAAGCGGGAGCTTGGGAACGAGGATGCTAGTCGTTGATCGGTATTTACATTCACATTCCCTATTGCAAGACGCTTTGTCCGTATTGCGACTTTGTGAAGGTGCGGACGCGGGACGGCGCGCCGGATGCTTTTGTGAACGCGCTTTGTGCGGAGATTGCGGAATTCGACGGACCCGATGTCGCGGGGAGTATTTTCTTTGGCGGGGGTACGCCGTCGCAGTTGTCCGCGGCGCAGTTGGCGCGGGTGCTGGATACGCTGCGCGAGCGCTTCACGCTGGATGCGCCGGAGATCACGCTGGAGGCGAACCCGGACGACGTGACGGTAGACCTCGCGCGTGCGTGGCGCGCGGCGGGGGTAAACCGCGTGAGCCTTGGGGTGCAAAGTCTGGACGACCGGGTGCTGCGCTATTTGGGGCGCAGACACGATGCGGCCTCCGCGCGGCGGGCGTGTGCCGTGGTGGCGGAGACCTTCGATAACTGGAGCTTTGACCTCATCTTCGGCGCGCCGCCGGTGGATGCGTGGGAGGCGACGCTGTCCGGTGCGGTGGCGATGGACCCGCCACACGTCGCGGCCTATGGCCTGACCTACGAGGAAGGCACACCCTTCGAGAGACGCGCGGGGGAGGCGGTGGACGATGAGGTGTCACTCGCGATGTACCGTTCGCTGGAAGGCGCGCTTGGCAATTATCACCACTATGAGATCTCCAACTTCGCGAAGCCGGGCCGGGAGTCAAAGCACAATCTCATCTACTGGCGGAACGGCGAGTACGCGGGCTTCGGCACGGGCGCCTATTCCTACCTCGGCGGTGTGCGCGCGCGCAACGAGACGAACACCGATGCCTACCTCCGCGCGCCGGGGACGAAATGTGAAGCATTGACCCTGAGCGACGCGGAAGTCCGCATCGAGACGGTGATCCAGTACATGCGTCTGCGCACGGGCTTGCCGCGTGCGGAGTATGCCGCGCGCTTCGGCCACGACGTGCGGGAGGACTTCGGTCCGGCGCTGGACGCGATGATTGCGCGGGGGTTGGTCACGGAGGATCTGGATACCTTTCTGCCGACGCGCGAGGGGTTTTATTTGAACAATGAGATTGGGCTGGCGCTGGTGGAGGCGGGGGCGGCGGAGTAGGCCGGGTATTTATTTAAGGCGTGGTGATGCCTTCCTCCCGGTTGGTGTAACCCATGTCCTCGGATTGATGTGTAACCCATGTCTCCGGTTAGTACCCGGCTCGTTCCCAAGCTCCCGCTTGGGAACGCACTTGCCGACGAAGCTCCGCTTCGTGTCGGATTGACAAAGCAGAGCTTTGCGGACAATCCCGTTCCCAAGCAGGAGCTTGGGAACGAGGGTGGGGGGCAGGCGCTTGGGGACGAGGGCGGGGGCAGGCGCAGGCGCTTGGGGGCGAAGGCGGTGGCAGGCGCTTGGGGTCGAAGGGTGGCGGTGCCCGCTTGGTGGGGCTTCGGAGGGGCGAAGACGGGGCACTTCCTGTTATCATTCCGCAAAACTTTTCAAGGGAATTTCTATGTCTGCCAAGGGTTGCTTGAAGATCTTCGCGTGGTGCATGGCCGCGCTGGCGCTGGTTGTTCTGGGGCTGTTCGTGCTCTTTATCGCCTGGCCGGTCTGGGGCTGGGGATCGAACGGGGAGCGTTGGGCGGGGCCGGTGCCCTTGACGCCGGCCTGGGCGCTGGAGCCGTGGGTGTGGGAAGACGACGTGAACACGGCGGAGTTCACCCTGGAGTTGCTGGCGGACTACGAGAAGCATGATTTCCCGATCCGGACCATCCTGATCGACAGCCCGTGGACCACCCGCTACAACGATTTTCAGGTGGACGAGGAGCGCTTCCCGAATCCGGAGGAATTCTTCACGGGCCTGCAGGATCGGGGGTACCGGGTTGTGCTGTGGATGACGAACAACGTCAACAGCGAGAGCAAGGACACGGCGATTCAGGATTCCATCGATTGGTTCCTGGAGGCGAAGGAGAAGGGCTATCTTGCACTGAACGGCGAAGAGACCCGGTGGTGGAAGGGCAAGGGCGGTTTTATCGACTACACCAACCCCGAGGCGATGCAATGGTGGCGCGGTCTGCAGCAGCCGCTCTTCGACTGGGGCATCGACGGCTGGAAACTGGATGGCACCGGAACCTATTTCCACTCGATGAAAGGACCGATTCCCGTTCCTTGGGGGGATGCACATGAACGTTCGCTCTCGATGCGGGCCTACATGGATCACTACTACCGCGACGAGTATCAGCATGGGTTGACGCAGAACCCGGAGTTCATCACGCTGTCGCGTTCTGTGGATGATCAGATTCCGCATGTGCACAAGAACGGCTTCGCGCCGCTGGATGCGTCGCCGGTGAACTGGGTGGGCGATCAGGATCATGCCTGGGCGGAAGACGACGAAGGCATCGAGGAGGCGCTGCGCGACATCCTGCGCAGCGCGGAGCTGGGCTACAGCATCGTCGGGTCTGACGTGGCCGGTTACAGCGGCGGCGAGATTCCGCCGAATGTGTACATTCGCTGGGCGCAGTTCTCCGCCTTCTGCGGGCTCTTCCTGAACGGCGGCCACGGGGAGCGGCGCATGAGCGAGCGCACGCCGCAAGAACTGGAGATCGTGCGTGAGTATGCGTGGCTGCACACCGAACTGATCCCGTACATCTACTCCTACATGGTCTTGCAGCACGGGGGTGGACCCACGCTGATGCAGCCGCAGCCCGCGGGCAGTTACCACTATCTCTTCGGGCCGGACCTGCTGGTCGCGCCGATTCACGAAGATTCCACCGTGCGCGCCGTCACCCTGCCGGAAGGCCGCTGGCGTTACTTCTTCGATACGCGCCAGGTCTATGACGGACCGGCGACGATCACCGGCGATTTTCCGATGGACGAGTTTCCGGTCTACGTCCGTGAAGGTGCGATCATCCCGATGGACATCAAGCGGGCATATACCGGCATAGGCGACCGCGACTGGGAAGGCTGGCTGACGTTGAAGATCGTGCCCGCGGCGGACGCGTCGCGTATGGACCTGCATCCGCCGGATGGTGGCGCGGCGCTGCGCATTGCGCAGAAACGCAACGAAGACAACTGTGAAATCTCCTTTGAGCATGGCCGGAACTACACGGGTGTCATCCTCGTGGTACATCTCGACAACGCGCCGGACGCGGTGGAGTTTGGCGGGGACAGCCATGCGGCGGGCGAGGTGTGGACGTGGGACGACGCGCGCGGTGTGGCCGTGGTGCGGATTCCGAAGGAGAGCGGGGCGACGGCCTGCCGTCTGCGCTGGTAAGCCCGGGTATTGGGTCGGATACGGGGGATGCGGACGCGTCTTCGGCGTTTCGGGTCGTTCAGTCGTGCGCCGTGTGGCCTGCCAGGCGGGCCGTGTTTGCCCGATTCGAATAGCGCCGGTATCATGGCGTTTTCCACGAAAATTTGCGGAGCAGCTACATGAAACAGGTGCTGGTCAAGGGCGGCGACGTATCCATCGAAGAGGTGCCGCCGCCGTCGATTGCGGCGGGGCAGGTGCTCGTGCGCGTGCGGCGCTCGCTCATCAGTTCCGGCACCGAATCGGGCTTCGTCTCCGACGGTGGCACCGCGGGCTATGTGCTGAAGAAAGCCCGCGATCCCCTCAACGTCGAGAAGGTCAAGCGCAAGCTGGCCAGCGTCGGCGTGAAGGGGACGATCGACGTCATCCGCAACAAGCTCTTTGAATTTCAGGCGCCGGGCTACAGCACGGCCGGTGTGATCGTGGAGGTGGGTGCCGAGGTGCACGGCCTGCGCGTGGGCGACCGCGTGGCCTGCGCGGGCGTGGGCTATGCCTCGCACGCGGAGTACAACGCCGTGCCGCAGCAGCTCGTCACGCCGATGCCGGACGGCATCGACTTCGACGAGGCGGCCTTCGTCACCCTTGGCGCGATTGCCATGCAGGGCGTGCGCCAGGCGATGCCGACCTTCGGCGAGACGATCGTCGTCGTCGGCCTCGGCCTGCTCGGTCAGCTCGCCACGCAGATCGCGCGCGCGGCGGGGTGCCGCGTGATCGGTTGCGACCCCGTCGAAGCGAAGCGCGCGCTTGCGGCCTCGCTGGGCGCGGAGGCGGTCTGCGCGCCGGATGCGCTCGCCGATACCGTGGCGGAATGGACGGGCGGCTACGGTGCGGATGCGGTGGTGATATGCGCGGCGTCCAAGGGCAGCGAAGTGACCAACGGCGCACTCGACATCTGCCGACAAAAGGGCCGCATCGCGGTTGTCGGCGCGGTGGGGCTCCAGCTTCAGCGCGAAGCGCTCTACATGAAAGAGCTCGACTTCCGGCTTTCCTGTTCCTACGGCCCGGGCCGCTACCAGGCCAACTACGAAGAGAAGGGCCTCGACTATCCCATCGGCTATGTGCGCTGGACCGAAGGGCGCAACATGGCCGAGTTTCTCCGCATGATCGCCGAGGGAAAGGTGCAGGTGAAGCCGCTGATCTCAGCGGTGGAAGCGGTCGACCGCGCGGCGGCCGCCTATGGCGCGATTCTCAGCGGCGAGTCGAACGCGATCTCCGCGCTCATCAGCTACGGCGACGGCGATGCGGTGGAGGCGCCGCCCTCGCGGCGCTTTGCGATCAAGGCCGACGCGCCGAAGGACGGCGCGGGCGTGGCGGTGATCGGTGCGGGCGGCTTCGCCACGGGCTACCACCTGCCGAGTCTACAAAAGATCCCCGGCTGTCGCATCGAAGCCGTGGCCGCGCGCACGGGCAGCAAGGCGAAGCAGGCCGCCTCGAAGTTCGGCGCGCGCTATTGCACCACGGACTACCGTGAAGTTCTCGCGGATCCGCAGGTGGACGCCGTCGTCGTCGCGACGCGGCACAACCTGCACAAGGAGATCGCGCTCGAAGCGGCGAATGCGGGCAAGCATGTCTTCGTCGAGAAGCCGCTGGCCCTGACCGTGGAAGACTGCGAAGAGATTGCGACCGCGGTCGAGGCCGCGGGCGTGCTCTGCACGGTCGGCTTCAACCGCCGCTTCAGCCCGCACAGCATCGCCGCAAAGCAGGCGCTATCCGTCGCCACCGGTCCGAAGCAGATTCTCTACCGCTGCAACGCCGGGGCGCTGCCGCCGAACCACTGGGCCCTCGACCCCGAGGAAGGCGGCGGCCGTATCGTGGGTGAGGCGGTACACTTTTTCGATCTCTGCTGCTGGTTCCTCGACGCGGATCCCGTGTCGATTCGGGCGGACCGGATGGATTCGGATTCCGCGGCAACCCCGGCGGAAGACAACCTCAACGTCGTCATGCGCTTTCCCGACGGCTCCCTCGCCACGGTGGTCTACACGAGCGTGGGTCATCCCTCGCTGGGGAAGGAACGTATCGAGCTCTTCTGCGGTGGGGGGGGCGCGGTGATTGACGACTTCCGCGGCGTGACCTTTGCCGGCTGGCCCGGGAAGCGCGCGAAGGGCAGCCGCGAAGACAAGGGCCAGTTTGGCATGATGGAGAACTTCATCCGCGCCGTACGCGGCGAAGCGAAACTGAGCGTGACCGCGGCGCACGGGCTGCGCGCGACGCGCATCGCGCTCGAGGCGCTCGCGCAGGCACGCGGCGGCGGGGCGGCGTGAAGATCGTCGTCCTCAACGTTTTGCACGAGCCCTTCGACAAGCGGGTCTTCCACAAGGTCGCGTGCAGTCTCGCCGCCGCCGGACACGAGGTGGTCTCTATCGGCCCGTCGGCCGAGCCGGTGCCGCCGCGCGACGGCGTGCGCTTCGTCACCATCAAGCCCGCGCATTCCCTGCCCGACCGCTTCCTCTCGGTTTTTCGCCTGATCGGCCCCGCGCGACGCGAGCGGGCGGACGCCTACTTCGCGGTGGAGTCGGAGTCCTGGGTCGCGGGGTTGATGCTGAAGCTGCTCACCGGCAAGCCGCTGGTCTTCGACGTACACGAATATATCCCCAGCGAATTCGCGAAATTTTTCCCCGGTCCCTTGCGCGGCTTCATGACCTGGGCGACAATCCAAGCGATGCGCCTTTTCGCGCGTTTCACGGATCACATCGTGCTGACGAAGCAGTGCCTCGACCGCGAGTTCGCGGGCCTGGATACGCCGCGTACCGTCGTGCTGAATACGAACCATCTCCAGCCGCCCTGCACCGAGATTGAGCCGGCTATCCGCGAAGAATTTGCGGACAAGCCGACCATCATCCACCAGGGCCAGTTCGGCGAACCGCGTGGTTCCTATCAGTTGCTCGAGGCGATGCAGATCGTCGTGAAGGAAATCCCCGAGGCGCGCTGCATCCTGCTGGGGCCCTATATCCAGGGCGACGAAGCGGCCTACCGCCGTGCCGTGGCCGACGCGGGGATGGAGCACGCCATGCCGATGATCGGCACCGTGCCCTTCGAGCAGGTGCCGCAATATATCGCCGTGTCGAAGGTCGGGCTCATCCTCTTCCAGCCCATCGGCCTCGGCCACACCCTCGGCATGCCGCACAAGATGTTCGACTACATGCGCGAATCCGTCCCCTTCGTTGCGCCCGATTTTGTTCTCGAGATCAAGCGCATCGTGGAGGAGACGGACTGCGGCCTGCTTGTTGAGGTCACCGCGCCGCAGGCCATCGCCGACGCGATTCTCCGCCTGCTGCGTGAACCCGATCTCGCCACGCGCCTCGGCGCCAATGGCCGCCGGGCGGTCGAGCAGGACTACAACTGGCAGGCCGACGAGGCGAAGTTGCTGGGGGTCTTCGAGGCGCTGGCGGAACGCGCTACGCGCTCGTGACCGGGTCCAGGGCCGCTTCCACCCAGCCGCGCACTGAGTTGATGAGCCACACGTGCTGTGCCGCGTGCAGCATCGGTTTCGTCACGACGGCTTCCCGGATCTCACCCGACGCCAACAGCTCCGCGCGGAAGGTACCCGCAAGCACGCCACAGTCGCGCGTGGGGGTCAGGCGCTCCCCATCGATCTCAATCACGAGATTGCCAATGGTTGTCTCCGTAATTTCCCCGCGCTCATTCCAGAGGATCACGTCGTCCGCATCCGGGAATGCCGCGCGGTGCCGGTCATACACTGCGCGATGCGTCGTCTTGTGAAACAGAAAGCGATCGCTGGACGCCACCGGACTCGACGCCAGCGCAAGACGAAATACGGGCTGCGGCGTGTCCGGCAAGGGGGTTGATTCGATCCGGAACGCGCCGTCGCGCGCCAACAGCAGCCGCACCCGCTGCGGCCCGGTCAGTCCTTGCGCTCTATTCTCAAGCGCATCGCGTAGCGCATCCTCATCGAAGGGATATCCAAAGTACTCCGCGCTCGCGCGCATCCGCGCCAGATGACGCTCCAGCAGCGTGTACTCTCCGTCGAGGCGCAGGGTCTCCAATAGTTCGAAATCTGGCCGCGCATACTGTAGTACCGCCGCCTTCTGGCGGCACTCCCGCAGCTCCGTCTCTGCCTCAGCATCCCAAGTCACGCCGCTGCCCACGGGATACACGGCCTCATGGCTTTCCCGGTCCAGCGTCAGGGTGCGTATCGCCACGCTGAAACACGCCTGCCGCCCCGGCTGCCACCACCCTATCGCGCCGCAATATACCCCGCGCGCCTCGGGCTCCACCCGCCGGATGATCCGGCTTGTCTGCACCTTCGGTGCACCGGTCACGGAGCCGCAGGGGAAGAGCGCGCCGAAGATTGCCGGCACCTCCGCGTCCGTCTCCGCGGCCACGCGCGAGGTCATCTGCCATACCGTGTCATAGCGCTGCGTCTGGAAGAGGGCCTGCACCCGCACCGATCCCGGGCGCGCGATGCGCCCAAGGTCATTGCGCAGGAGGTCCACGATCATCAGGTTCTCGGCCCGCTCTTTCTCGGCAGCGTGGAGCTGCGCGCGCATTCGCGCGTCTTCCTCGGGGTAGCGCCCCCGCGGCGCCGTGCCTTTCATCGGTTCCGTCTCGATGCGGTGTCCGTCCAGCCGGAAGAACAGCTCCGGCGACACCGAGATGATCTGGTGGCGGCCCAGGTGAATGAAGGCGCCATAGGGCGTCGGTTGCCGCGCGTGAAGCATCTGGAAGAGCGCTTGTCCGTCACCGTCGAAGGCGCCATGCAGCGGCCACGTGTAGTTCACCTGATAGGTGTTGCCTGCCGCGATCTCGGCCTGAATCATCGCGAAGGCCTCGTGGTAGGCCGCCGCTTCGATGCCTTCCCGACAGGTGAGGGCGGGTGCACCGGGATTGGTTTCCGGCATCGCACAGGGGGTGGGCGCATCGTAGAGTCCGAACCAGAGGAGCGGCAGCGGTCCGGGAGCGTGGGCCGCGAGCGCTGTGTCGAAGGCCGGGGCCGCTTCGTAGGCAACGAATCCCGCCGCATGCTTGCCGTCTTCCACGGCGCGCCGTACGACGTCGAGCGCCGGCGCGACCTCCTCCAGACGGTGCGCGGTGACGACCTGACGCGGGCGGGTGTAAAGCGTGCCCCCATCCAAGCCGGGGAAATAGGCCGATGCCTTCTCCAAGGCGTCACGCATCGGAAAGGCGATCCTCCCTGCGTTCAGGCCGGTTCAGGCGACGCGGTAGAAGCGGCGCGCGTTGTCTGTGGTGACCTTGCCGAGTTCCTCGGCGCTCACGCCCTTCACTTCGGCAATGACCGCAGCGGTGTGTACCACGTGCCAGGGTTCACAGCGCTTGCCCCGCAGGGGGACCGGCGCCAGGTAGGGCGCATCCGTCTCCACCAGCAGGCGATCCAAGGGGACCACGGCGGCGGCATCGCGCAACTGCTGCGCCTTTGAAAAGGTCGCATTGCCCGCGAAGGACACATAGAAGCCCAGCGCAAGGAAACGCTCCGCGTATGTGGCGTCGCTGCCGAAACAATGCATCACACAGCCGGGCAGCCGATCCGCGTACTCCGCGAGAATGGCATAGGCGTCTTCGTCGGAATCGCGGTTGTGAATGACGACGGGAAGGTCCAGTTCGATTGCGAGGTCGAGCTGACGGCGAAAGGCCACCGCCTGCACATCGCGCGGCGCATACTCGTTGAAATAGTCCAGGCCGATTTCGCCCAGGCCGATCACGCCGGGCGTTGCCGCGAGTTCCCGCAAGCGGTCGAGGCAGGCGTCATCCACGCCTTCCGCATAGTAAGGGTGCATCCCGACCGTCGCATAGACGCGGTCGCGAATCAGCGCCACGGCACCCTCACTGCTGGGGATGTCGTCGCCGATGACCACGAGCCAGTCGAGCTGCTCGAGGCAGCGTGCGATGACCGCTTCGCGGTCATCGTCAAAACGCGGGCTCTGGAGATGACAGTGGGTGTCTACCAGCGGCATTTCCACTAGTTCCCCTGCTGTTTGCCGCTGGCATCACCACCCTGGCCGCCACCGCGTTTGCGGCCCCGGCCCCGGCGGCGTCCGTTGCGCTTCCGCGGTGCGTCTTCCGGCTTCTGATCGCCTTCGGCACGGGGTGCCGCATTGGCCTTATTCTCGGTGGCGGCGTCCTCACGTTTGGGCGGCCGTTCCCGGCGCGGCCGGTCGGCGCGATCCGGGCGCGGGGGACGGTCCCCGCCGCGACCGCGCTTCTCCGTGCGATCACCGCGGCCGCCTCCTTCGGAGGGCCCACCCTTCGACTCGATGGCGTCCTGTTCCTTACGGCGGGACATCTGGCGCTTGGCGCTTTCATACTGATCGTTCTCATAGGCGAGGCAGCAAAGCAGGCGCCCGCACTGTCCGCTGATCTTGGAGGGATTCAGCGAGAGGTTCTGGCGCTTGGCCATCCGCATGGAGATCGGCTTGAAGTCGTTGAGCCAGGTCGTGCAGCACAGCTCGCGACCGCAACCGCCGATGCCGCCGACCATCTTCGCCTCGTCGCGCACCTGGATGTGCCGCAGTTCGATTCGCGTGCGCAGGTGGTGCGCGAGATCCCGCACCAGTTCCCGGAAGTCCACCCGGTCATCCGCGGTGAAATAGAAGATGATCTTGCGCTTGTCGAAGGTATACTCCGCATCCACCAGCTTCATCGGCAGCTTGTGCTTTTCGATTTCCTTGGCACAGATGGAGACCGCTTTCGCTTCCTCGGTGACCATCCACTCCAGGGTCTCTTCGTCGCGCCAGCTTACCTTGCGCAGCACGCGCATCGAGTAGCGCCGCTCCATCTCCGGCGGGCAGGGCTCCGGCGGAAGTACGCACACGCCCCACTCGGTGCCGCGGTCGCTCTGCACCAGGCAGGGCTGATCGCGTTCCAGGTGTAGATCATTGCAGAGAAAGGTGAATACACGGCGCGGTTTGCGCAACCGTACTTTGACTGTTTGCATCGTCGGACTCCAGGGCCGCGGTATCAGGAAGAGAGCGTGAAGAACAGATCACGGAACACACGGTCCATGTTGAGGTTACGCTCGACATAGCGCCACGCCTTCTCAATGGCGGCAATGTGCCGCGCGTGGTCCTTGCCCGTGCTCTCCGCCAACTTCTCCGCCCGGTCGCGGTTGAGTATCTGAATGGGGTCCCGCGTCGCCTCGAAAACCAGAGCGTCGCGATACCATGTTTCCAGTAAGTATAGATATTCCATCAGTTCACGTCGAATCAGCGCCTCGGCCAGGGCGGTCTGCTCTTCCTTCTGGGCCTCGCGCTCCTCTCGGGAGTACTCGTCCGCGCCCGGTTGGTCGAACTCCGCCTTGATGGCCGCGCGAATTTCGTCGCCCTGGGCCTTCAGGTGCGCTACGAAAGACTCGCTCAGTACGAAGGGATCTTCCCCCGTGGCGAGGCCGTGCGCCGTGGCCAGCACGACGTCACGCCGGTCCGAATCCACCAGCGCCGTCGCGCGGGACATCTGCCCCTGCGACACCGCGGCAATGGCTTGTGCCACCTCGTTGGGGATCTTGCGGTCTCGCAGCAGCAGATCCGCTACCGTTTCCGGGCGCAAGGCGCCAAAGCGCACCGATTGACAGCGCGAGCGGATGGTGGGGAGAAGGCGCCGCGGGAACTCGGTGAGCAGCATGAACACCGTCTGGCTGGGCGGTTCCTCCAGCGTCTTCAGGAAATGATTCTGCGACCCCTCGTTCATGCGGTCCGCTTCATTCACGATGACCACGCGCCACTGGCCCTCGAAGGGCCGGTAGGTTGCAAGTTCAATCAACTCCTCCATCACCGCGACCTTGATTACCCGGCCACGGCCCGAGGGCTGGATCTCTTTCACGTCGGCGTGGTTGCCGTGCGCTACTTTCCGGCAGGCGAGGCACTCGCCACAGCCGTCGAGACCCTCTTCCTTGCAGTTCAAGGCCTTGACCAGTTCCATCGCGGCGAGGTGCTTGCCCACGCCCTCGGGTCCCCAGAACAGCAGGCCATTGGGCACCCGGCCCGACTGGATGATGTTGCGCAGGAGCCGCACCGGTACTTTCTGATCGCGAATGCTCTGGAGGCTCATGCGGTCATGCGCTCCTGAAGCAGCTGCGTCGCATCGCGCTGGATAATCGCGGCGATGGATTCGATGTCGGCGAGTCCATCGACGAGCAGCACACGATCCGCTTCCGACGCCGCCAGACGCAGATAGCCCGCGCGCACGCGTTCATGAAAGGCAAGGGGGGCCTGTTCCAGGCGGTCCATACGCCCGCGGCCCCGCGCGCGCTCGAGGCCAGCCTCGACCGAAAGATCCAGAAGATAGGTGCGGTCCGGGCGGAGTCCCTGGGTGGCAATGGTGTTCAGTTGCGCGATCAGCGCGGGATTCAACTCGCGGCCATCGCCCTGATAGACGGTGGTCGAGTCGAAGAAACGATCACAGAGGACTACCTTGCCCGCAGCCAGTGCGGGGCGAAGCAGTTCATCGACATGTTGCGCCCGGGCCGCGGCGTAGAGCAGGAGTTCGGCCGTGTTGCTGATGGCCTTGTTCTCCGGATCGAGGAGCAGCGCACGAATGGCCTCGGCAACCGGGGTGCCGCCCGGCTCGCGGGTCAGGAGAACATCGTGGCCCCGTTCCAGCAACGCGGATTGGAGTCTTTCGATCTGCGTGGTCTTGCCGCAGCCTTCGACGCCTTCAAAGGAGATAAAGCAGCCTTTCATTCGCCCAGCGCCTCCTCGCGCGCAGCGCGGCCATCCTCAAAGAACTGCTCGAGCGCTTCACCGTCGTTTCTCGCCAGGGCTTCGTGGAAGGTCTTCAGGTACAACTGCATCTCCTCGACGGCATCAAGCAGTGCCTCGCGGTTCGTCAGGCTGATGTCGCGCCAGACCTCGGGGCGTCCCGCGGCGATGCGTGTCGTATCGCGAAACCCGTTGCCCACCACGTCGCGTACATTGCCTGAGCGCGCCGAGAGCGTCGCGATGGCGGCGGCAAGCACGTGGGGGAGGTGGCTGGTCCGTGCGAGAAGGGCATCGTGCACGCGCGGTTCGATGTCGACCACGCGCGCACCCACGCCCGACCAGAGGGCGCGTACCTGCGCCCGGGCCTCGGGAGCCACGCCCGGTCCTGCTTCCATGAGGCAGACCGAGTCTTCGTAGAGCTTGGCGTCGCCATGCTCCGGGCCGAACTTTTCCGATCCTGCCATGGGATGGCTACCGACGAAACGGCGCGGCGCCGTCCAAGTCTTGCGCGCATGCGCGCAGATGGCGGCTTTCGTACTGGCGACATCGGTCACGACCGTGTCTGGCCGCAGGCGTGGACGGAGCGCGTCAAGTTGATCGATGACCTTCGCCGCCGGAGTGGCTACGACGACGAGATCGGCGGCCACGGCGGCGGCGAGATCCGTTGCGTATTGGTCGATTGCACCGCGGTCCAGCGCGACCGCGAGCGAGGATTCCCGACGGCCGATCCCCATCACCTGCCCCGCCAGTCCACGCGCTTTCAGGGCGAGACCGAGGGATGCGCCGAGTAGGCCGACGCCGACGATGGCAACATTTGGAAAGGGCGGGGTCATGCTTGGTTCCGGGGTTTCCGCTGGCAGCAGGCGCGTGGCGCGCCGGGGGGTATTTTCGCGGGCGGAGACGGAATTCGCAAGCTGGCCGGATCAGGCCACCGCAGCTACGGCTTCGGCGACGCTGAAGACCTTCAGGTACAGCGCTCGGCCGACGATGATCTCGTCCACGCCATCTGCCGCACCATCCCGCGCCGCACGGATATCGTCCAGCTTGGAGATGCCACCGGAAAGCGTGACCGGGATATCGACGGCCCGGGCCACTTCGCGGGTGGCGTTGAGGCGGCAGCATCGGCCGGCGGGCAAATCACGCCTCCGATCATGGGGGCTGCGGCCTTTATCATGGCCGAGTTTCTGGAACTTCCCTACACGACAATCGTGATCGCAGCGATC
>JAUIKJ010000362.1 GCA_030430835.1 Candidatus Hydrogenedentota bacterium | reverse complement strand
ACTATTCCGTCGCGCGCGCTGTGTCCTTGCGGGCAATGCCTGGCTCGCGGAAGCCGCGCACACCGGTGGCGCGCAACGCGTCGAGCGCTTCCCCACCGTGGTGGACACCGCACGTTTCACCCCAGCGCCCGCGTCAGAGACCTTCACCATCGGATGGATTGGATCCCCGAGCACCACGCCCATGCTCGACACAATCGCGCCCCTACTCGCAGAGGAACGCGTAACGCTCGTCGGCGCCGATCCCGCGCGTGTTGCCTTCGACGCGGAGGTGCTTTCCTGGTCCTACGACACCGAGGTCGCCGCCGTGCAACGTTTCTCCGTCGGTATCCTGCCGCAGGCGAAGAGCGAATGGGAGCGGGGCAAGTGTGCGCTCAAGGCGCTGCTCTACATGGCCTGTGGCGTGCCCTGCGTCGCCACGCCATGGGGCGCGGTTTGTGACATGATTAACGACGGTGAGAACGGCCTGCTCGCCGACAGCGAAGAGGCGTGGCGTGCGGCCTTCGCACGCCTCCGCGACCCCGCGGAACGCCAACGCATGGGTGCCGCCGCGCGCGCGACCGTAGAGAAACGTTATGCACTCGAAGCCGCCGCACCGCGGCTCACCGAGATACTGGAGGATATCGCGTGACGCGCCGGCCAAGAATCGCCTGGGTAATCCCGACCCTGAAGACCGGCGGCACCGAAGTGCAATTGGTCCGGCTGATGGAAGGGCTCGCCGACGAGTTCGAATTGACGCTGATCTGTACGCGGGTCGAAGGCGCACTCATCGGCGATGCCCGGCGTGCCGGTGCCTGGGTGCGTACCCTGGGGCTGCGCAGCGGCTGGGATCCACGCACCGCGCCACGCCTGCTCAAGGCCTTCCGGCGCCATACCCCCGACGTGGTGCACAGTTGCCTCTTCGGTTTCGATTGGCACGCGCTCCATGCCGCGCGCCGCGCGAATGTGAAGGCCTGTGTCACCGGTCGTCGCGAACTCGCCGTTTGGCAGAAGGCGCGCCACCGCTGGTTCCTCGCCCGTGCAAACCGCCTTACCGACGGGATACTCGCGAACAGCCGCGCCGTGCGCGAGGACGTCATCGCACGGGAAGGCGTCGCGCCGGAACAGGTGCAGGTGATCTACAACGGCGTCAATGCCGATGCCTTTCTTCCGCAGCAGCCCCAGCCCGATCTGCGCGCGCGTTTCCGCCTGCCGCAGGACAAAAAAATCATCGGCATGGTCGCCAATTTCAGCGCGGTGAAGGATCACCACTTTCTCCTCGAGGTTGTGGATCGTCTGCTGAGCCAGCGGAACGATCTCCATTTTCTCCTCGTCGGTGCGGGGCCCTTGCGCGAAGGCATTGCGGCCCGGATACAGCGCCGCGGCTGGGACGCCTGTTGCACCATCCGAAGCACCGCCACTGAAATGGCCGATCTCTACGGCGCGATGGACATCTCCATCCTTTGCTCCCAGCGCGAAGGTTTCCCCAACGCGCTCATGGAGAGCATGGCCGCGGGCCTGCCCGTGGTCGCGCCTGCCGTCGGCGGGATTCCCGAACTCGTGAAAGACGGGCAGACCGGCCTGCTCCTTTCGGATCGCAACCCGGACGCCATGACCGCGGCAATTCTGCAGTTGCTCGCCCAACCGGAACGTGCCAGGAGCATGGGCGCCCAGGGCGCGGCACGGATCCGCGAACACTTCGGCGTCCAGCGCATGGTCGGGGCACACCGTGATTACTATCTGAATCTTCTCGAATCGAAGCGGGGTGCCTGAGCAATGTGCGGTGTCGCGGGATACATCCGTTGCGGGGCGGTCACCACCCCGCCACAGGTGGCGCTGGAAGCCATGGGCAACGCCCTCGCGCATCGCGGCCCCGACGATGCCGGGCTATGGCAAGGGGAGGGCATGGGCCTCGCCCATCGGCGCCTCAGCGTGATCGATACCTCATGCGCCGGACACCAACCGATGACCTCCGCCTGCGGGCGCTATGTTTTGTCGTACAACGGCGAGATCTACAACTACCGTGCACTGCGCACCGAGCTCGAAGGCCGCGGTTGTTCGTTCCGATCCCAATCGGACACCGAGGTCTTGCTCCACGCCTGGGCAGCGTGGGGGGAGGATACGCCCGCACGCCTCAATGGCATCTTCGCCTTCGCGGTGATCGATATCGAGAACGCCCGCGTCGTCCTCGTGCGTGACCGGCTCGGCGTGAAGCCAATGTTCTACGCCGAGCGCCACGGTGTGCTGGCCTTTGCGTCGGAGCTTCAGGCCCTGGCCGCCGGTGGCTTTGCCGGTCATCAATTGAACATCGCCGCACTCGACGCCTACCTGAATTTCCTCTATATTCCGGCACCCGACACCATCTATGCCGGCGTCCGGAAACTGTGCCCCGGCGAGTTGCTCGTCGCCGATACGAACGGCCTCCGGACCCGCCGCTATTGGGCGCCCGACTATGCCATTGATGCGCATTGGACCCTGGACGACGCAGCGGCACACCTGGACGAACTGCTTCAGGATAGCCTGCGCCTGCAGCAGATGGGCGACGTTCCCCTCGGGGCCTTCCTCAGCGGCGGGATCGATTCCAGCGCCGTCGTGGCCCACGCCAGCGCCGCACGGAGCACCCCGCTGAAGACCTTCACCATCGGCTTCGACGACAGCGAGGCCGACGAGCGCAAGTATGCGCGGGCCCTCGCCCGCCACCTGGGAACGGATCACCACGAAGCGGTTCTCTCGCCCGCGTGGGTGAAGCTGCTCCCGCGAATCGTTCGGCACTTCGGCGAACCCTTCGCCGACTCCAGCGCCTTGCCGATGTGGCTCGTATCGGAAGTGGCCCGCCGCGAGGTGACCGTTGCCCTCTCCGGCGATGGGGGAGACGAGCTCTTCGCGGGTTATACCTGGGCGCATATGAACCTCAAGGCAGACGCCTACCGGCGCGTGCCCGCACCCCTGCGGCACCTCGTGGATCTCGCCCTGCGCCTCACGCCGGACATGCCCCAGGCCGCGCGCCTGCGTCGATTCAGCCAGGACAGCTTTCGCTCCTTCGACGCCAGTTTCCGGCGCCGCCTCACCTGTTTCTCCGCGGAACAACGGGCCGCACTCTACCACCCGGAACTGCGGCAAAAGCTTTCCGGCGCCGCCACGGATCGTTTCGCGGAACATCTTGAATCCGTCGCCACCCTACAGCCCGCAGATCGCATGCTTGCACTCGATACGCGCATGTACCTACCGGACGATATCCTGACCAAGGTCGACCGCATG
>JAUIKJ010000361.1 GCA_030430835.1 Candidatus Hydrogenedentota bacterium | reverse complement strand
TGAATGGCCTGATTGGCCAGGCACCCGCGGGGGCGGTGGGCGTATTCGTCGCGCCGCGGCTCGACGACTTTCTCTCGCAGGCGAACAACCTGGGCAACACGCCGGGACTCGCCACGCTGCTGGATGAAAACGCGGCAACGCTTGCCGCTTCGGGCGAATCGCTGGCGGACCTGATCGAAGTCGCAACCGGCACGACGCTGGGCGATGTACTGGACGCTGCGGGCATCGCGGGGGACCGGCCTGCCGCGCTCTATTTCGGCGCGGATCTGGAGCCGGCAGCCTTCGTGGTCCCGGTGACGGATGCGGGTGCCACGATCGAGGCCGTGGGCAAGACGATTCCCGGCGGCGTGGAAGCGGAGACCCTGGGCGATCAGGAAGTTTGGTACAACGCCGAGCAGTTGGTCGGCTTTTTCGGGCGCGACGATGCGCTGGTCTTCGGGCTGACACGCGACGGCCTGGAGAGCCTGGCCACCAAGAAGACCCGGACGGGCGCGTGGTATTACGGTACGGACGCCTTCCCCGCGCAGGACGAACTCGCCCTGGTCATCGATGCGATTGCCTTTGCGAAGCAGCCCATGCTGCAGGAGGACAAGAATACGGCCGCGATCGCGGATGCACTCGCCGCCCAGTTTAACGAACTGGCCGCGGGCATTCAGTTCTCGGAGGCCGCGGCGCAACTGCGCATGGCGGCCCACGACGCGGTCCCCGCTGAGGCACCGGCGCTGGCGCCACTCGGGCTCACGAAGCAGTTTCCGGCGGATGCGCTGGCCGTCGCATCGTTGCGCCTGTCCCAGGGCCTGAAAGATTTCGTGTTGTCGACGATCAAGACGGCGACCAACAACAATCCGCAGGCGACGAACTTTGGCAACATGGCCATGAAAATGCTGGGGCCGGAGATTGCGATGAGTGTGACCGGCACGACGGAATCGGGCGCGCCGGAATTGCTTGGATTGATCCCGACGAACGGCGCACCGGAATTGGTGGTGCTACTGACCGTGGCGGGGCTGGGTGGTCCGCCGGAGGAAGAGCATGCGGGAACCCCCATCCAGAAGGGCGACGGTTTCAGCGAAAGCCTGGGCATCTACCTGGCCAACCTTTCGAACACTTTGGTCGTGAGCAACAGCCTGGAGAACGTGAAGCTGATCATCGACCAGGTGGAGCAGGGTTTCGCGGTGCCGGAGGCGGTGGCCCAGCGCGGCAACCATGGTTTCGTCTATGCACCGGACAGGCGCGGTCTGGAGCTGTTGGCACAGCTCTTGAAGAAGCCCTTGCCGGACGACCTTCCCGAAGCGATCGGTCCGACCACCCTCACGATCGAGGCGCACGAAGGATGGCGGCAGCTTGCGCTGCAGGCCCCAGACGCCGCTACGCTGAGCGCGCTACTGGCCAGCACGGAGTAGGCCGATCCTCTCAAACAGAAAGGCGCCGGAGCCCGAGGGCTCCGGCGCCTTTATTTTGCCGAGAGTATGGGCGCGTTACTTGGCGACCATTTCTTCCTGAGGCTGCTCCACCGCGGACGCGGGATTGAAGGCGGCCTGCCCCTGCTGGGCCATGCGTTCGTTGTAGGCGTCGATGGACTTGTTCACGTACTTGAGGTAGCCGGGGGGGGTGTCTTCGTAGACGCCGTCACAGTACCAGTCGTACTTGCCTTCCATCGCGTGGCGGGCGATTTTGTCGAACTTCTTGTTGTAGTTCTTGCCGACCGCCTTCAGGTTTTTCTCGATGCGGGCGATGGCCTCGGTGCAGAAGAGATCAACCAGATCCTGGAGCGATTCCTTGTCCTGAACCGTCGCGAGGTGCGCGTCGGCATAGGCCAGCGTGGCGGACATCGCGAAGAGGTCGGTGCCGATGTCGACGAAGTTGGCCATGATCAGCTGCTCGCGCTCGAGCTTCTGCTGGTACTTCGCCATCGTGTGGAACATCGTTCGGGCCAGGCGCTTCGAGGTCTTGGCGATGTAGTTGAGGTGGCCCTGGTTGCGGCTATCGAGGTGGTTCACCTTGTAGCCGCCCGCGGCCGGCAGCCACTGCTTCGGGTACCAGCTGGCATAGAAGGGCAGGAAGCTCTTGAGCATGTGCTGCAGCTTGTTTGTGCCCGGCATCATCAGCGGCATGATCTGGCGAACGTGGGTGTCCATCGCTTCGCGCGCAATGTAGAGCTTCATAATCTCGCTTGTGCCTTCGACGATACGCGAGATACGCGCATCGCGCACGAACTTCTCCGCCGGGACCGGGTCCTCGCCGCGGGCCGCGAGGGACTCGGCGGTCTCGTAGCCGCGGCCGCCGCGGATCTGCAGGAAGTCGTCGGCCATTTCGCAGGCGAGTTCAGTGCAGAAATACTTCGCCATGGCGGCTTCGATGCGGATGTCCATCTTGTGGCCATCGGCGAAGGCGCAGCACATCCAGGTGACGGCTTCGCTGGCGTAGGTGTTGGCGGCGATACGGGCCAGCTTGATGCCGGTGTTCTGGTGCTTGCCGATGGGGGCGCCCCACTGCTCGCGCTGTGCGACCCACTTGCGGCCGTAGGAGAGGGCGCGCTTGCCGCCGGCACCGGAGGTGGCGGGGATGGACAGGCGGCCGTTGACGAGCGTGACGAGGGCGATCTTGAGGCCGTCGCCCGGCTTGCCGATGACGTTCTCAGCCGGGATCTTCACGTTGTTGTAACGGAGCAGGCCGTTCTGAATGCCGCGGATACCCATGAAGTCGCAGCGATGCACGACTTCGAAACCGGGCGAATCCGTCTCAAAGACGAAGGCGGTGATCTGTTTCTTTTCCTTGCCGTTCTTCATGATGGAAGGGGTGCGGCACATGAGGATCATGATCTCGGCGACCGGACCATTGGTGATCCAAAGCTTTTCGCCGTTGACGATGTAGTGCTTGCCGTCTTCGGTCGGTTCGGCGTAAGTGATCATGTTGGCGGGGTCGGATCCGACGCCGGGCTCGGTGAGGCCGAAGGCGGAGATGGCGCCCTTCGCGATACGCGGCAGGTACTTGTCCTTTTGCTCTTCGGTACCGAAGTACTTGAGCGGACCGGCGACACCGATACTCTGGTGCGCGGTGGTCCAGGCGCCGGTCGAGGCGCAGTAGCTGCCGATGTACGCGCAGACACGGCTGTAGTTCACCTGCGAAAGGCCCAGGCCGCCATATTTCTTGTCGATCTTCAGGCCGAGGGCGCCGACTTCACGCAATGCGTTGATCGCTTCGTCGGAGATTTCACCCGTGCGGTCCACGTCGCTCGGG
>JAUIKJ010000360.1 GCA_030430835.1 Candidatus Hydrogenedentota bacterium | reverse complement strand
CGAGGCTCGCTGGCGTCGTCTGCACCCGATAGCGGGCAGTCACAGGGCAGACGCGCTACCGCTTAATTAGGCAGCGAGTGCGAAGTTATCGTTCGCAACTAACAGGGTTCCGGTTTTTTACGAGGCCACCGGAGTCCTCGGCACGCAACCCACACGTCAGTCAACCCCGTCGAGACCATGTCGCCCCCGTAGGCTGGCTGGGTGTAGCCAGATGGTGCCGCGTGTTGCGGCACCGTATGCACTATACCATATGCGCACCCGTGTTATTCACTGGCCGTGCGTTGCTGTTTCTCTTTCCGGGCGAGGTGCCGTGTGCCGATCAGTGCGCCGAAGCTCTCGATCGGCTGTTCGATGAACAGCCCCTCCCCTTCTGCGAAGACGCGGCTGGTCTTTGGATCGTGGATGCGTCCCTTCACGATCACCTTGCTGTCTTCCACCGCGTGGATCCGCGCCTCGACTTCCAGCACTTCTTCCAGCGGCAAGCGCTTGCGAAAGGTGATGTTGATGTTCGCCGCGACCACGGGGTGCCCGGACACCCAGGCGATGAAGCCCATCGCCTCATCGAGCACTGCAGCCATGCTGCCGCCGTGCGCGTGCCCGGGCGGGCCCTCCGCGCCGAGACCGAACCACACCTTGGCGCAGAGTGCGCCGTCTTCCGTGCGGAGGTAGTAGTAGATGCGGAGCCGGTCGCCCTCGGGTTCGCCGGAAACGAAGGATCGCCCCGAGCCGAACTGCCGCGGCATGGTGAGGTGGTCCCAGCCGGGCTCCCCGCGAAATTCTTCCGGGATCGGGGGCGTATCCTGTGGGCTGCTCATAGTCGGGGCCTCATGGGGTTACCGGTCGATTCCTACACGCGCTGCCGCGGGTCGGTGGCAAAGGTGCCGCGCGGGTGCGCCTACATTGCCGCGCGAATCAGCCGCAGGGTGCGGTCGCGCACGCCGTATTCCTTCGGCGTAAAGATCGGCGCGGGCGCGCGGTTCACGTCCTCGCGCGTGGTGGCGCCCGTGTCGCGCGCCTGGGTCTTGCCATTGTCGCGCGTCGCGGCGTCGTCGCGTTCATAACTCAGCCCGGTCCACCCGCCGAAGTAACCTGCCAGGCGCTCCATGACCGTCACCGGGCTCAGGTAGAAGGCGTCGGACTCTTCGTCCAGCGGCGGCGGATCGTTGAAGCCGTGGTTGCCCGTGTCCGTGTCGTGGGCCACCGCCGTGGCATTGCCCAACGGCGACACCAGAAACATCAGGCCCAAGTCCGGGTAATCCAGCATCTTCCAGCCCGCCATCTCGCGGACTGATTCCGGCGTGCCCAGCTGCTTGCGCAGGCCACGCTCGGTAGCACAGCCCTCCGGGGTCTTGGCCAGCGCGTAACGTGTCCACCCGAGATACCCCGCGCCTTCCGCCCCCGCGCTCGCTGCGGGCGGTGCCGCGCGCTCGCCTCGGCGCACCGCGTCAACAAATTCCTGAAACGAAGTCGGTGTCGAAGCCTTGGGTGCCGCGTCGCCGCTGTCAGATTCAGCGTCGTCGGCGCGCACAGGCGCACCCCACAGCCCCAGCAGGCAGAGCAGGAAACAGCCCGCCATGCGCAGAACCCCGCGCCCGGTTGCAACTTCTGTATGTCGCTCTTGCTTCAACACTATCCCTATCCTGATAAGCATCCAATTGTTAGACATGATACAGCCTGTCCCGGTTTCACGTCACCTTTCTTGGTGGATTTCGTCGATGGATGTATACTGAGCAATATCAAGACACCTAGGGGAGAGCACGCCATGAGCACCTTCAATCGCCGGGAATTCATGTTGACCACCGCCGGCGCTGTCAGCGCCGGAACCCTGCTCGGCGGCGCGCGCGCCCACGCGGCCAGCACCCCCAAGGCCGCGGAAATGGTCCCCCTCGGCCGCTCCGGCGTCGCCGCGTCCCGCCTCGGCATGGGCACCGGCACCCGCGCCTGGAATGGATCCTCCGCCCAGAATCGTCAGGGCAAGCAGACCTTCGTGCGTGCACTGGTCCATGCCTACGAACGCGGCATCCGCTACTTCGACCTCGCCGACATGTACGGCGCGCACGACTACATGCGCCTCGCCATCAAGGAAGCCGGCATCCCCCGCGAAGAACTCACCCTCTTGACCAAGACCGTCTCCAAGGACGCCGCCGCGCTTGAGGCGGATCTCGATCGCTTCCGCAAGGAAGCCGACACCGATTACTTCGACATCTGCCTGCTCCATTGCATGACCGAAGGCGGCTGGGAAGGCAAGCTCAGTCCCTGCATGGAGGTCATGGCCAAGGCCAAAGAGAACGGCACCGTGCGCGCCTGCGGCGTCTCCTGCCACAACCTCAACGCCATGAAAGATGCCGCCGTCTCCCCCTGGGTCGACATCATGCTCTCGCGTATCAACCCCTTCGGTATCAAGATGGACGGCACCGTCGACGAAGTCGTCGAGGTCCTCCGCACCGCCCACGACAACGGCAAGGGCATGCTCGGCATGAAGATCGCCGGCGAAGGTACCGCCGTCGATCGTCTGCCCGAATCCCTCAAGTTCGTCTTCGGCCTCGGCTGCATCGACGCCGTCACCATCGGTTTCCTCAACCCCGAAGAGATCGACGACACCATCGCCAAGCTCGACGCCGCGGTGGCGTAAGTTGGATGGCACGGCAGACCCATTGCTCGGCGCGCATGCAGTAAGCGAAGCAGGATGAAACGGCTTCTCGCGCTTCATCCGCTGTGGCTCTGCCTCGCGTGCCTGCTCCTGGCGGCCGGTGCCTACGTGTCCGACAGCGCCGCCGCCGCAATCGCCGTGGCTCCCTTGCTCTTCCTCAGCGCCACGCCGCTGCTTATCGTAGTCACCATCGGGCAACTGGCCGCCGCATTGTCTCTGGCCTACGGCTTCGGCAACCTCTCCCCCTTCTTGCCCGGTGTCTACGCATTCGCAGCAGCCATACTCCTCGCGCAGGACATGCTGCTTCCCGCGGAAACCCGAATCCCATCCCGGCTCCGCCCCTTGTGGCAATACGCCGCGCGGGACCTCCGTACTCTGTTCTGGATGATCGCGGCCGCGGCCGCCGCCGCCGCGCTCTTCCGTCCGGTTCCCATTGCCCCCGCGCTGGGCATCGCCGCCCTCCACGCCCTCTTTGCGTGGGCCATGGCACAGCGCCATCCCAACGAGAGTCGTGCTTCCTCACGAGCCATCTCCGCCGCAGTACTGGCGGTCTCCACCTTGTTCTGTGCAGGCTTTCTCGAACTGGCCGCGCGCCTTCTCGCAGCCTTCTAAGACCTCCTTCAAGCTCGGCACGAAACCC
>JAUIKJ010000008.1 GCA_030430835.1 Candidatus Hydrogenedentota bacterium | reverse complement strand
CCTGCGCCGCGAGGATCTTCGCGGCCCCGTTGGAACTCTCCGGCAGGCCACGTTCCTTGTAAGCATCTCCCGGCCGCACGCCATAGGCCACGCCCCCATTCAAGTGTCCTCGGTCCAGCGCCTTGACGGTGCTCGTCCACTCGTCTTCGTCGACTATCCGGTTGTTGTTTGCATCCGGCACGATCGGTGCAATGGACTTGGGGAGGACGCCGTCGGTCATCTCGGCGTCGTCCTTGCTCCCGTAGCCGAGCATCAGGTTTGCGGGCGCATCGTTGAGTGGGATGCCGTTCAGGAGATCCACCCGCTTCAGTTTGCCCGACTTCCGCTCGATCAACTTGCCGTCCTTGTCGTAGGCGTAGCCGTCCAGGTCACTGCCTTCCAGAAGGCTGGCGCCCAACAACCTCTTGTCGCTTTCTATGGTGCCGCGAACGTGAATCGAGCCGGCGATACGCGAGTCTGCCTCGGAAAAGCGCAGGCTGAGATCGCCCAGCACGCCCAGCTTCACCCGATCGAAGGTGCCATAGAGGTCGCTGTCGCCGTTCTCGATTCGGAATACGTTGTCGATTTCAGCGTGGCACAGCAGGCACCGGGTTTCCTCCGTGAGGACCGCGTAGTCGAAGCCACGGAAGAGTCCACCGGTAATCTCAAAGAGCTGTACCGCAGTCCGTTCCCGTCCACCCGCGCGCCCGACGCTACGCACCTTCAGGGTAATCAGCCCGCCCGTGTCCGAACGGCTCACTTCGATCGAGGCCATCTCGGCGCCGTTGTCCAGGGGGACGGACCGTTTCAGCAGGTCCACCGTGTCTCCATCACGCAGAAGGTCGCCGATGAAATCCGTGAACTCCCCCAGATTCCCGATGCTGCCGGGACGGAGCTTGCTCAAGTAGCGGCCATAGGTTTGCGCCACCGCGTATTCCAGGCCCGCGTCCGCCGCTTCTTCGGCCTTGACGAGGTTGGTGTACTGTTCCGTTGCCCGGAAGTTGGACTGGACGCGCAGCATCACCAGCGCGGCCAACGCCCCGAGGGTCATCGTGAGCAGCATGACGCCGACCAGCGCGAAGCCGCTCCGGTCAGCGGGATCTGTGTATCGCGGCGGCATCTTCAGTTTCGGATCCGGATGGGCAGCTGATGACGGTGCTCGATTGCGTCGGGCGATCCGGGGAAACGGGGGAAACGCGCGACCAGTTCAAGCACGATGGTGGCCCGGGGCGCGTCCAGTTTGAAGGCCAACTGGTCCACCCCCCGCGCAAGCAGGCGCGTCTCGCCCGGTCCGAGGTAGTCTCCATTGCCGTCCCGGTCTTCCAGCAATTCGATGACCCGATCGAGTACCCCGTTCTTGTCTAGGTCTTCGCCACCGTCGAGTTTCAGGTTGCCATTGCGATCTTCGTTACGGATCCGAATCTGGATCGGTGGGGACCACAATTCACCACTAAGCGCCAGCGGCTTCTGGAAGGTTATCGCGTCGCCAGTCTTGGCCAGTTTCAGTCCGGCCACCGGCGGATTGAGGGCCTTGTTGCCGAGTAGCGAAGCCGACTCGAGTTCGTGGGCGATCGAGAGGGAGGCATCGCGCACGGCCGCCGTGGCGGCGGTATAGGCTTCCGCGGCGCGCCAGGTCCGCACACTGTTTACGAGCACCGTGCCACTGGCCAGGAACATGCCCGTCATCACGCTCGTCGCAACTACGACCTCCAACAGGGTGTATCCAAGATTGGCGCGCATCGCTAGAAGGCTCCCAGGACCGTGGTTAGCGCGACTTCCATCGGCCGTCCCCGGTGGTCGGTCCATTGCACGGTGGCGGTGACCTCCTGGACAAGGTCGAGGCGGTTGCGAAGATAGCTCAGTTCTAGTCGGGGCGATTCCAGCGCTGACGCGTACTTCACTTTGTACAGGCCGGCGGGGAACTGCTTCACGACTTCCTCCAGTGAGCGGATTCCGGTGCCCTTGGCCACGCGTATCTCGTTGAGCAGGCCGCGGGCCTCGTCCAGCGCCATGGTCCGATGCCGATCAAGCACCACGGCTTCGTGTGCCTGGGCCAGCATCCCGATTACGCTGAGCAGCGCCACGGCGAGGATGGCAACGGAGAAGGTGACCTCCATCAAACTGACGCCGGCCCGTGCGCCAGAAACTGTTCTAGTTGTTGGATACATCGCGTGTGCTACTTCTCGTGGGGCGGGCTACATTCCATTAAATCACTAAAATCGGGACGAGATTATCCCGACGACACAAGTGCGGAATATACAGCAATTATCACTTTTAGTCAATAGTTTACGTCGAGGCATGGAGCGATGCTGTTCCCTTAAAGCGTATGTATTGCGGGGCTTAGCGCCCTATTGCTATACTCTGCCCACCAATTCCCGGAAGATTCTTCCGTTCTTCAGGAGCTATTACGCATGTCAGGCCACTCTAAATGGAGTACGATCAAGCGCAAAAAAGGCGCGCTTGACGCCAAGCGCGGGAAAATCTTCTCGAAGCTGGCGAAGGAAATCACCGTTGCCGCGCGCATGGGCGGTGGGGATCCCACGATGAACCCCCGCTTGCGCACCGTGCTGCTCGCAGCCAAGTCGGAGAACATGCCCAAGGACAACGTCGAGCGTGCCATCAAGAAAGGCACCGGCGAGATCGAGGGCGTGAGCTACGAAGAGCGGGCTGATCGTCGACACCCTTTCCGACAACAAGAACCGGACCGTTGCGGAGATTCGTCACATCGTCAACAAGCACGGTGGGAACATGGCGGAGAACGGCGCGGTCTCCTGGAACTTCGAGGAGAAGGGCATCATTACACTGCCGAAGGATGGCCTGACCGATGACGAGATCTTCGAGAAAGCCACCGATGCCGGCGCGGACGACGTTGACATGGAAGGTGAGAACTACGAAATCACGACCGGTTCCTCCGACCTTCACGCGGTGGTCTCGGCCCTTGAGGGCATGGGCATCGCCGCGACCGAAGCGAAGCTGACGATGCTGCCGAAGACGACCGTCGAGGTGGACGGCAAGGCCGTGCTCTCGGTGCTGAAGTTGATGGAAGCGCTGGAAGATAACGACGACGTTCAGGATGTTTACACCAACGTCGAGATCAACGACGAGGCGATGGAAGCCGCCATGGCCGAGTAGTCGATGCGCGTTCTCGGCTTCGACCCCGGCACGGCAACCACGGGTTATGGTGTGGTTGAAAGCCGCGGTAGCCGCCTGACGCACGTCGCACACGGAACCATCGATACGCCCGCCGGCACACATTTTGCCGCGCGATTGCACACCATCCACGAGGAGGCCCAGCGCCTCCTCGTTTCTTTTTCGCCCGATGCCGTCGCCATCGAACGACTCTACTTCAAGCAGAATGTTACCACGGGGATCGGCGTGGCACAGGCGCGCGGGGTGCTTGCGCTGGCCGCAGCGCAGGCGGGCCTGCCCATCGGCGAGTTTGGTCCGAGCGAAGCCAAGACCGCGATCACTGGCTACGGCAAGGCGGACAAGCGCCAGATGCAAGAGATGATCCGCATCCTGTTGAACCTGGACAAGATCCCCCGGCCAGACGACGCAGCCGACGCGTTGGGGCTCGCCATTTGCCAGATCCATGCAGGGCGGCTACCCCATGCCGCGCAGTGACTAAAAGGGCTCATCGAGGCGCTTCACCGGGCCGCAAGTGAGAATCACCGCACCCTGTGGATGCTTGGTCACGGTGAGGGCGTCCCCGGCTTCCAGCGTCTGATACTCGGGCGCGCTGTCGTGCGCGAGGGTGGCCGGACCGCGCGTAATCTCCACGCGGCACACGGTGTCGCTCGGCACAACCAGATGGTTCACGTGCTCCGTCGTCGCCTTGAAGGCGATGCCGATGCCCTTGGTGAAGATGCCGCGTGTGATTTGTTGGTAGTAGGCGGTGCTCCCGAAGGGCGTGCAAACGACCAGGCCATCGCCCAGAATCTCGTCGCCGCTTTGATACGGCTCGTCATTCAGGAACAGGCGAAAACGGACCGCGCTGTTGATGCGGCCCCTATGGATGCTGAACTCGTTGAGCGCGGTGAGCCGGCCATCGGCCGCATTCCCGGCTGCGCGGTGGATGGCGCCGGCGAGTTTGGTGTAGGTATTGCTCACCAGCTTACCTTCTGCCAGCCCGGCGATAACCTCGTCCGGTGGATGGGGGATACAGCGGTGGCCGCGGTGACTGTTTAGAATGGGCACCTTGGGCAAGCCGGGGAATTGCATTTCGGCAGCCAGGAGGGTTCCGTCGCCCCCGTAGCAAACCACCAGTTCCGGGGCCTCCTCCACACGGAGCAGGGACGCATACTGGTCTATCTCCGGCGCGAGCACCGGTGCCTCTTCGCCAAAGAGCATGACCCTGCGGGGGCTGCCGGTGGCTATGGATCCATCAAGAGTCATGCGGCGGCTCGAACCTTCCCGTTAACGCCGGTGAGTATAGCACGGGGTCACGCGACCCGCGAGGTGAAGCGCCGCGATACCACGAAGGTGGCCGCAACCAGCAGCATCAGCAGCACGCTGTAGGCGAAGGCCGGGCCGACCGCGCGGCGGGACTCGTTGAAGATACGCACGGCGATCGGCTCGTTCGCCGGGACATAGAGCAGGATGGAGGCCACGAACTCCCCCAGGCTTGTGGCGAAGGCCAGGGCCATCGCCGCGCCCGCGGCCGGCGCGATCAACGGCACGACGATGTGCCAGAAGCAATAGGCGCGCGACGCGCCGAGGCTCTGGCCCGCCTCAATCAGGGTGCCGTCGAAGACCTCGATGGCGGCGCCCGCCATGCGGGTAACGAGCGGCACGCTGCGCACGAAATAGGCCAGTGGCAGTAGCCATACGGTGCCGTAGAGCGGCATCCAGGGATCGTTGAAAGCGACGATCATGTTAATGGCGATCACCGTGCCCGGCAGGGCCCAGGGCAGCATCACCAGCAGGTTCACCAGCGCGCCGCCCCGCCGCCGCCGCGCCACGAGGTAGGCCGCAGGCAAGGCCACGAGCATGGTCGCGAGGGTCGCCACGGCACTGGTCCACAAACTGCTGCGAATCGGCGCGAAGGCGCTGGCATTCGTGAAGAGCTCGGTATAGTTCTTGAAGGTAAAGACTGTCGGAATGAGTTCCGTGAACCACGCGCCGTGGTCCACGAAGGAGAACCAGAGGATCGCGATGTGGGGGAGGAGCAGTACCGCGATACAGGCCCAGGCAACCGCGCCCGCGGCGAAGCGTCCGGCCGTGCTGCGAATGGGTTGGCGTACACCCTTGGACGCGGCACCGCCACCGGTGCGGCGCGCGCGGAAGAGCAAGAGTCCCGCGAAGGCAATCGCTGCGAGCACCACGGTCAGCGTCAGGGACTCGGGATAGTGAAACTGGCTGCGCTCCTGAAAAATCTGCACACTGAGCACGCGGTAGTTCTGCCCGAAGAAGTAGGGGGCGCTGAAGGACGCGGCCGAGGACATGAAGGTGAGCAGGGCCGCGCCGAGCAGGGCGGGCATCAGCAGCGGCACGGTGACCCGGAAGAAGGTGCGCGCCTTGCCCGCGCCGAGGCTGCGGGCCGCTTCGCTCAGGGAACGGTCCATCCCGTCCAGCGCGGCGGAGACCATGGCGTAAAAGAAGACGTAGAAGGAATAGGTGTGGATCAGGAGGATCGCGCCGAGCCCCGGGAGCGCGGCGTCCTCGATGCCGAAGTAGCGCTCCAGCGCGCGGGGGAAGAAGCCGTCGCGGCCGATGAGATAGTAGAAGCTGATCACGCCCACCATGGGCGGCAACGTGAAGGGCAGGTAGGCCAGTGCGGCCAGCAGGTTGCGCCCGGGGAAGGTGTAGCGCGACAGCGCGAGGGCGAAGAGGGTGCCCACCATGCCCGCCAGCGCCACGGAAGCGATGCACACGACGAAGGTGTTGCCAATCGACTCGAGGCCCGGGCCATCCGTCAACACGCGGGGTGTCCATTGTTGGAAGGCCTGCACGATTAGCCGGAGTGTGGGGTAGAGTACGGCGGCCCCCAGCACAAGCAGACAGAGCACCAGCGCCCCGCGATCGATCGTCCTGAGATCGCCTTCGCGCGACCGCTTCACTGCCGCTGCCTACTTCCGGACTTGGGTCTGGGCAATGTCGTGGTCGACATAACTCCGGATCGCGGCGTGATCTTCGTCCGCAATCTTCGTAAAGAGAATGGCGACCTTGAAGTTGTCGTCCCCCTGCTCATCCGGATCGCAACGCACCACGATGCCTTCCGCCTCGATCCGGCGGGCGTCGTATTCCTTGGGCAGTTCCAACGCGATCTTCATGCGGGTCATCAGCGAAACGGGCTTAACCGTGTGGCAGAGGACGCCATTCGCACTGATGTTGTCGACGTGGTTGAGTACGCCGGGCGCGCCATCGTCCTGAAGCAGCGGCACGCCGCGCTTGCTGCGCGGGTACCTGCGCCGTTCTTCACCTTGTGTACGCATGGCCAAACTGCCTTTCTTCATTATCCGCCGTGGGCCCGAATCAGGACCCCAGTCTACCGCCTGCCGTGGGCGGACGCAATTACGCGCCCCAACCCGCCATGCTGAACACAAACCAGATCAGCCCGATCACACAGAGCCAGAGCACCGCAAAGCCGCCCATACCCACCGCGGTCGGCATCGGTATCTCAAAGTCGGGGTGATTGATCAACTTGCGCGCGGGCGGTACTTCGATGCCTTCCGGCAGCGAGAAGGGCTCCGGCAGGTGCGGCTCACTCTCATCCACCGGCGTGCGCAGGCAGGCATAGACCCGGTCCAGCTTGCTGTCCGGCACGCGCTTGGTGAACAGGGACACTACGATGCCGGCGACGAAGCCACCGCTCAGGTACAGGAAGATCTGCCAGGAGTCGCGGAACTTGCCTTCCCAGATCATCGTTTCAGGCAGGTTCTCCACGGCCCAGCTGTGGAAGGAGGCCATGCTCGTCAGGTAGAGGATGACCAGTGCGACCAGCGTGGCGGCCCAGGCGCCGGCCACCGTGGTGCGCCGCCAGAACAGGCCCAGCCAGAAGGCTGGCGCCATCAGCGACTGGAGCTTGAAGAACCAGACCAGGCCGCTGGGCACGTCGGAAACGACGAAGGCGAAGGTCACGCCGCTGATCACGACCGCCAGCGCGGCGATACGGCCGACCAGCACATAGTGTGCTTCTTCGCGATCCGGGACGAACCAGCGCTTGTACAGGTTCTGCGTGAACAGACCGGAGCAGGACACCATGAAGGCGTCGCAGGAAGACATAACCGACGCGATCAGCGCCGCGATAAAGACACCGATCAGCCCGGGCATGACCGTGGGGAGCAGGTCGCGCGCGACCTGACCGTAGACCTGGTCCTGATGAATCTCCGGTCGGTCCGCATACATGACCACGGCGCACAATCCGACCACCATCCAAGCTACGGTGCACAGGCGCTTAAGCAGGTTGCCACCGGCAAAGCCGACACGGCCGTCCATCTCGGTGCGGCCGGCGGCGCAGACGCCCATGATGTGCGGTTGCGTCACGATACCCAGCAGGGCGCTGGTACAGAGCATGGCAATGAAGAAGCCATTGATCTCGCCTGGCGCGATCAGGCTGAACATGTGGGGGTCGGAGATGTTCTCATGCAACCCGGCGAAGCCGCCCACGGCCTTCAGGGCGAAGGGGAGGAGAATGAACGAGAGCAGTACCGTCAGGATGCCCTGAATGAAGTCGGTGATGATGGCTGCCGCGAGACCACCCGCCATGCCGTAGACCACGAACATGACGGTCATCACGAGGATGGCCCACTCCTTGTGAATCTCACCGCCGGAAATCGCCTCAATCATCGAACCCGCGCCGAGCTGGATGATGCCGATGTTGACCGTAAGCTGCAACACGCCAACCAGCGCATAGAGTCCGGAGACGCTGCCGTTGAAGCGATACTCGAAGTAGTCGCCCGTGGTGAGGCAGCGCATGCGCCGGAGCACCGGCGCGATAAGCCAGTAGAAGGGCGTACAGAAGAGCCACAGCCACTGGTACCAGATGCCGGAGAGCCCGTTGGTGTAGGTCTTCGATGATACGCCGACCGCATCGTTGCCGCTGGTGCCGGCACCGAAGGCAAAGAAGATCATAAAGATCCGGCCAAAGCGCCGGCCCGCCATGAAGAAATCCGCTGTGTCCTTGACCTTGCGCGCCGCCGCGATGCCCAACCCCGTGATGAGCACGAAGTAACCGAAGAGGGTCAATAGGTCCCACCCACCGATACCAAACATATAGGTTCCGCCTTCCAATCTGAATTTCGGGAATCAGAAGAGAATAGTCAACGGAGGGGCAGGGCTGTCAACTCGCCCGAGGCTTGGGAGCCGCGCCCATGCGTGTTATCATTCGCGCTGCACCCGAAGCTGCCGGAGACTCCGCCCGTGCGCAATGCGCTGCTTGTACTGATTATGGCCCTGCTCGTCCTCCAGGCCTCCTTCATTCTCTATCGAAACAGCCGCCCGCCCGCGCCGCCGGCGCAGGTCGTGAAGAAGGCGGACGAGGTCAAGATCGACCGATCCCGCGCGATGAAGCGCAGTCCGGACGAAATCGGTGAGGAGACCATTCGGGGCTTTGTCTACAACTACGACGGTACCCCTGCCGCGCAATGCACCGTGCTCATCGCCGCCGTGCCCGAAGACGCGGACCGTGTTTATACCGCGCAGCGGATGGCACGCTGGTTTGAGCAGTCTGACACAGACGGTCGCTTCCGGATCGAAACCTTGCCGCCGGGGGACTACACCGTGCTCGCCCGTACCGATCGCACGCACGCAGTGGAATCGGTGCGTCTGCGCGAAGGTGGCGCCGCCGCCGACCTCATGCTTTGGTTGCGGCACTCGCAGACGATCCGCGGCACCGTGGTGGATGCCGCGCAGCAGCCGGTGGCGGACGCGCGTGTATTCCCCTTGGCCCAGGATCCCACGGGGCTGCGGAGTCCCTTCACGGCCCTGCCCGCAGCCTCCGGCGCGGATGGCGGCTTCATGTTTACCTATCTCCCGCCGGGTCCCTGGCGCTTCCTTGTGGTGCGCGGCGATGCATCGGCCCACGCAATTGTTGACTACGCCAACGGCGGCGCACACCTGCGCATCGAGATGGGCGATCAACTGCCGGTACAGGGCGAGCTCACCAGCCGCGAAGACGGCGAACCGATCGCGCGGGTGAAGCTGCAGATCGAGGAACGGCAGACCGGGCTCGTGCGCTACACCGCAACGACGGACGACGCGGGCCGCTTCGACTTCGGTCCGGTCTACAACGCGCCCTACGGTATCCAGATTCAATCGAATCGCTACGCGCTGCCGGAGGGCACGCAACACTTCCGGCCGGACGAACTGTTGGAGATGGGCCAGCTTTCGCTCGCGGCCGATCGCGCCGCGCGGATACGCGGCCGCATTCTCGATGAGACCGGACGCGCGGGCGTGCGTGACGTGCCGGTGCTTGCAAGGTCCCTGAGTGCAAGCGGCCATCTGGTCGTGACCAGCACCGACCTCGCGGGCTACTACAACCTGCAGGGCCTCGCGCCGCAGCGTTACCTCGTCAAGCCGCAGGGCCGTGCCCACTACACGCTGCGCGACGGGGACACGCGCATACGCGCGACGGCGGACGGTGCTGTCGACGGACCCACCTGGGTGCGCGCGCTGCGCCCGAGCGTGCATGGGCGCGTGCTGGACACGCAGGGCCAACCGGTTGCCGGCGCCAGCGTGCGCGCGGCACGCCTGCACGGCGCGGGAACCCCGGGGGCGCAGCACGAACTGGACTGGGCGTGGACCGCGCGCAGCGATGCGGACGGTGCCTTCTCCCTGAACGATCTGGCGGACGACGTGCCGCTCCTGTTCCATGCGGACAAGATGGACCAGCGCAGCCGTCCCTTCGGCCCGGAGCAACTGACCGCGGAGGGGCTCGAGGGCCTCACCCTTACCCTCGATCGGCCCGCGGGCAGCGCCGTGGCCGGGCAGGTGGTGGACACCGCCGGTGCGCCCGTGCCCTTCGCCTATGTCGCCTGCTACACCGGCGACCGCGAACTGCCGCCCCTGCAAGCGGTGCAGGCCGACTACGCCGGTGCCTTCCGCATCACCCGCCTGCCCGCGGGACCCTACCGCCTCATCGCCAGCGCGAAGCCCGGCGAAGCCGACCCCACCCTGCAACTCCGCATCGACCTCAATGCCCACGAATTCATCCGGGATATCCAGCTCCGCCTGCCCTGAGGTGAGCCGCGTTTCGCGAAGTGAAACTTCGCGGGCAATCGCGTTCCAGGATGAAATCCTGGAACGAGGAAGCTGTGCCCCCGGAGACTTTGTTTACGCGCACGACGATTCATCTGTGAAATCGTGAAGAAGGTGCGCGCGCGTGGATGCCCGCTTTCGCGAGCATGAGGTTAACCCGGCGGCCTCATGAATCCCCCCGTTCACGGGGTACGCTTGGCGGCCGGTGTCCCGCGTTCAGTGCGACTTGTGAAGGGTGCCGGCGGTAGTTCGCGCTGCTGGATTCCCGCCTTCGCGGGAATGACGGTTTGCGTGTAACGCGTGGCGCGGCGTCTCAATCTCGATCATGAGGTTGACCCGGCGGCCAGATGAAATCCACCGCTGGCGTGTCGTGGGCGGGTTTCCTGACCCGCCCACGGAATCGACCGCAGGTCTCAAGATGACGCGGCGCGCTTAGCGTCCCAGCAACTCGTGGTATTCCTGCAGGGACAGGATGGCCGGGGTGCCTTCTTTCATCGCGCGGATGGCCTGGACGCCGGCGCGGGCGGCGGCGAGGGTGGTCATCGTGGGCAGGTTGTGTTCGAGGGCGTTGCGGCGGATGGCGCGCTCGTCGTACTTGGAGGCGGCGCCGAGCGGGGTGTTGATGATCCAGTCGACCTGACCGTTGATGATGCGGTCGACGATGTTCGGGCGGCCTTCGCCGACCTTGTAGATCTCTTCCACCTCGATGCCCTGCTCCTTGAGCACGCGCGCGGTGCCGCGGGTGGCGATGAACTTGAAGCCGAGTTCGGCGAGGTCCTTGCCGAGCGTGCCCATGTGTTCTTTGTCGCGGTGGTTCAGGCTGATGAATACGGTGCCCGCGAGCGGCAGCCGGTTGCCCGCGGCGATCTGGCTCTTGGCGAAGGCGAGGCCCATGTTCTTGTCGATACCCATCACCTCGCCGGTGCTGCGCATCTCCGGGCCGAGCAGGATGTCGACCCCCGGAAACTTGATGAAGGGCAGCACGACTTCCTTCGCAGAGGTGTAGCTCGGCACGGGATCGGCGGTGAAGCCAAGTTCCTTCAGGGTCTTGCCCGCCATCACGCGCGCGGCCATCTTGGCCAGCGGCACGCCGATGGCCTTGCTCACAAACGGCACCGTGCGCGACGCGCGCGGGTTCACTTCGATGAGGTAGATGTCCGTGTCGCGCACCGCGAACTGGATGTTCATCAGGCCGATCACGCCGAGTTCGCGCGCGAGCGCGCGGGTCTGTTCCTTCACGCGCTCGATCACGGCGGCATCCAGGTCGTAGGGCGGCAGGATGCACGCGCTGTCGCCGGAGTGTACACCAGCTTCTTCGATGTGCTGCATGATGCCCGCGACCACCACGGTTTCGCCGTCGGAGATCGCGTCCACGTCGAGTTCCACCGCGCTCTCCAGGAACTGGTCGATCAACACCGGATGTTCCGGCGAGGCTTCGACCGCGTTTTCCATGTAATGCGCGAGGGCGCCGCGGTCGTAGACAATTTCCATGGCGCGCCCACCGAGCACGAAAGAGGGACGTACGACCACGGGGTAGCCAATGTCTTCGGCCACGGTCTGTGCCTCTTCCGCGGAGACGACGGTGGCGTTCTTCGGCTGCAGCAGGCCCAGTTTCTCGACCACCTCGCAGAAGCGTTTGCGGTCTTCGGCGCGCGCGATGCTGTCGGGCGAGGTGCCGATGATCGGCGCGCCCGCGGCCTCGAGTTTTTCAGCGAGGTTGAGCGGGGTCTGTCCGCCGAACTGCACGATGACGCCCTTCGGCTTTACGCGCTCGACGATGTGCATCACGTCTTCAAAGGTCACCGGCTCGAAGAAAAGGCGATCGGAGGTGTCATAGTCCGTGGAAACCGTCTCGGGATTGCAGTTGACCATGATGGTTTCGTAGCCGTCGTCTTTCAGCGCGAAGGCGGCGTGCACGCAGCAATAGTCGAACTCGATGCCCTGGCCAATGCGATTCGGACCGCCGCCGAGGATGACGATCTTTTCCTTGTCCGTGGTCGTTACTTCGTCTTCGTCGCCGTAAGACGAGTAGTAGTAGGGCGTGTAGGCCTCGAACTCCGCGGCGCAGGTATCGACCAGCCGGTAGCTGGGCACCACGCCATGCTTTGATCGCAGCGCGCGGACCTCGTCCGGCGTCTTGTCCCAAAGGCGGGCAAGCTGAATGTCGGAGAAGCCCAGTCGCTTCGCATCGTAGAGCGTGTCGTGGTCATCCGGATTCTGCTGCGCGAAGGCCGATTCCGCGTCCACAATCTCCTGCATCTGGCGAAGGAACCAGCGGTCGATGGCGGTCGCATCGAAAATCGTTTCGATATCGATACCCATGCGCAGCGCGCGGGCAAGCTGCCACAGCCGATCGGGATTCGGCGTGCGCAGGGTCTTGAGCAGCGCAGCGCGTTCTTCGGGTGTGTCCGGCTGGCCGGTAAGTGGCTTGTCCTTGCCGTCTCCGCCGAAGCCGGCGCGACCCGTCTCCAGGCCGCGCATGCCCTTCTGCAGCGATTCTTTGAAGGTGCGGCCGATACTCATCACTTCGCCCACGCTCTTCATCTGCACCGTGAGCACGGGGTCCGAACCCGGGAACTTCTCGAAGGCCCACCGGGGGATCTTCGTGACCACATAGTCGATGCTCGGCTCGAAGGAGGCCGGAGTCTCCTTGGTGATGTCGTTCGGGATTTCGTCGAGGGAATAGCCCACGGCCAGCTTCGCGGCGATCTTGGCGATCGGGAAGCCCGTGGCCTTCGAGGCCAGCGCCGAACTGCGCGACACGCGCGGGTTCATCTCGATCACCGTCATGCGCCCGTCGGCGGGGTTGACGGCGAACTGTACGTTCGACCCGCCGGTATCCACGCCGATCTCGCGAATGATCGCGATCGCGGCGTCGCGCATTTCCTGGTATTCCTTGTCTGACAGGGTTTGCGCCGGGGCGACCGTCACACTGTCGCCGGTGTGCACGCCCATCGGATCAATGTTCTCGATGGAGCAAATGATGACGACGTTGTCGTTCATGTCGCGCATCACTTCGAGCTCGTACTCTTTCCAGCCGATGACCGATTCCTCGACCAGGACCTCGGTTACCGGGCTCGCGTCGAGGCCATGCTGGACGGCGGTTTCGTACTCGTCCTTGTTGAAGGCGAGGCCCGCACCGGATCCGCCCAGCGTGAAGGCGGGGCGAATCACTGCCGCGTAACCGATTTCCGCGCCAAACGCGCGCGCCTCCTCAAGGGTATGCACTACCATGCTGCGGGGAACATCGAGACCAATCTTGATCATCGCGTCCTTGAACTCACCGCGGTCTTCGGCCTTCTTGATCGGACCCAGCTTCGCACCGATAAGCTCGCAGTTGTACTTCTCCAGGATGCCCTGTTCCGCCAGGTCAACGGCCAAGTTCAGTGCGGTTTGCCCGCCGACGGTCGGCAGCACGGCATCCGGCCGCTCGCGATCGATCACGGATTCCAGGAACTCGACGGTCAGCGGTTCGATATACACACGATCGGCCGTCTGCGGGTCGGTCATGATGGTTGCGGGGTTGCTGTTAACCAGCACGACCTCGTAGCCCTCTTCACGGAGCGCCTTGCAGGCCTGGGTGCCCGAGTAGTCGAACTCACAGGCCTGCCCGATGACGATGGGCCCCGAACCGATGAGCAAGATTTTCTTGATGTCTGTCCGCTTAGGCACAGCTTGACCCTTTAACCCAATCGCGAGGCGATTGTCCTGGAATTGTTAGTACGTGATTTCGAGAATCGTCAGTGTAAGATCGCCCGCCGGCACCTTGGCCACGGCCTTGTCACCCACCGCATGGCCGACCAGCGCCTTGCCCACGGGAGACTGAACCGAGATTTTACCTGCCGCCATGTCCGCCTCAACCGGACTTACCAGTGTGTAGGTCATCTCTTTCTTGGTCTTGCCATTCTTCACCCGCACCGTCGCGCCGAGATAGGCCTTGCTGGTGTCGATATCCTGGTCTTCGAGCACTTCGGAACGCGCAATCTTGTCCTCGGCGTCCTTGATCTTCGCGTGGAGCATGGCCTGCTCTTCCTTCGCGGAGTGGTACTCGGCGTTTTCCTTCAGATCGCCCAGAGAACGGGCATGCTCGATGGCGGCGGCCACCTTCATTCGGCGATCTTTCATTTCCGCGAGTTCGGCCTTCATCTTCTCCAGGCCGTCCCGGGACACATAGAGCGTATCCATGCGCAATTTCTCCTTGGCCCCCGCCCGCGGGCGGATGGCGAAAGGCCGCCGGAAAGGCCCGGCGGCGCACGGGGGAATTCATCAATTCGCGCAAGTATAGCAAAGCCCGCTGGGAGCCGTAAACGACGGGCCGCCGCGGCCGGGTCAGGCGGGAGATTCGCCACCCGTGGCGTCCGACGCGGCCTGTGTAGGGGATGCGGAGCGGGCGTGCACGACCATGGGCATGCCGCCAAGCGGCCGGAGCGTGATACGGGGATCGAGACCCACCTGGTGCCCTGGGCGCAGGCGCATTTTCCAACGTCGGCCGACGGTGGCGAGGGCCAGCACGCCCTCCATCCAGGCGAAATGCTCGCCGATGCAGAGGCGCTGACCGCCGCCGAAGGGGTAATAGGAAAACTTCGGCCGTGACTCCGCGTACTCCGGCAGCCAGCGATCCGGGTCAAAGCGCTCCGGATCCGGGAAGTACTTGGGATCGTGGTGCGTGGCATACTGGGAAACGACGACCATCCCGTTCTTCGGGATCTGGTAGCCTCCGATTTCCGTTGGGCGCACCGCCTCGCGGCCGATCATGTACACCGGCGGATACAGGCGCATCGATTCCTGAAATACACGGTAGGTGTAAGGCAATCGCGGAAAGTCCTCCGCCTGCGGGTCCCGATCTCCGAGGGCCGCGTCCAGTTCCGCATGGAAGCGCTGCTCCACCTCCGGGTTCTGCGAAAGCAGGTACCAGGTCCAGGTTAGCGCGATGGCCGTGGTTTCGTGACCGGCGAGAAACAGTGTGATTGCCTCGTCGCGTACCTGCTGGTCCGACATTTGGCTGCCGTCGTCGGCATCACGCGCCTCCAGCAGCATCGACAGCATGTCCCCTTGATCCCCCGCCGCGCGGTGTTCGGCGATCATGCGGTAGAGGATCTCGTCCAGATCCGCCACGGCATCCCATAGCGGTTGGTTGCCCGGTAGGGGCAACCTGGCCATGAGCGGCCCAAGGGGATGCAGAAAGCGCGTATCCATATCCATGATTGTGTCGAGCGCGCGCGCGACGCGGGCCGTGTCGCCGGCCACGTCCGAATTGAAGAGTGTCCGCGCCACGATATTCAGCGCCAGCCGCATCATTTCCGGATAGATGTCGATCGTGTCGCCGTCGCGCCAGTCGTGGCTGATTGCGGCCGATTCCTCGATCATGGCTTGACCATACTGCCGGATACGATCCCGCTTGAAGGAGGGCTGCAGCATGCGGCGTTGCTTTAGGTGGTAGTCGTCTTCGCTGGTCAGCAGACCGTGACCAAGCACGAGCTTGAGGAAGAAGTAGTAGCGGTCCTTGTGGAAATCACGGTGACGTTTCACCAGCGCGTCTTCGACCGTATCGGGATCTCGCGCGAGATACAGGTTCATGAAGGGCAGGTTCAGGAATACGAAGTCACCGTACTCCTGGAAAGCCTCTTCGATGGGGCCGATGCGATCCTTGTCCCATCGGCGCACCACCTGCCAACTGCCCCACATCGACGGTCCGGGCGGGGTGGCCGCGGGCAGGGTGTTCTCCAGTTTCTCGACGGCCATGCGGCGATGTCCTTTCGCGGAACCCGATCAGGCGATACGGTCCGTCGCACGCCGGTGATGGCGAAGCTTGTTCGGGTCCAACTCGCGCAGACGGCGCCAGATGTACTTCGACAGCGCTTCCCGGCTGCGCGCATCCGGGGTAACGAAGTGCAGGCCGACCAAGTGTTCGTTCTCGGCCGCGTCCGGCGGGGTGGATACGTGCATCACCCGGCCCAGCAACTGGTCCGCCTTCAGTTCCCCGGGCAGCATAAAACTCAAGTCGATGCTGTCGCCCACCGCGACTTCCATCGTGGTGCGCAGTAGCATGCCGCCGGCACTCACGTTGATCACGGGCACCTCCACACGCCGCGGGTGGACGTGGTGCTTCATCGTGACGCTGAAGTCTGCAGGCACACGCCACGCGCTCCGGTGGTTGTTGCGAATCATTTCGGAGGGCGGCCGCTTGACCACGAGGCCATCGCCCACTTCTCGCGGGGTCTCCAGCACCTCAGATTCATAGGCGGTGTAGCCGTTCTCATCGTGGAACTCAAGGTCGACATGCATCCCCTCGATCGGGAAGTCGGAGGTGGGGAAGGTGACCTGAATGCGATCGCCGCCCACGCGCAGAATGGTGACCAGGAAGCGCTCACCGGCGAGGATGACGAGGCAGCGCTCGCCCTCGTTGAAATGTGCGTTGAAGTGTTCTTCCGATGCGCTACTCATGGCGGCCTCCCTTATTCGCCGCATTGTACCATGCGCTTTCATGGCTAAGAAACGCGGGTGCACCACCGTCGCTCCGTTTGCTAGACTCCCCGCTTTCCCCGGATTTCAGCGAGGTTTGACCCATGATCGATACCCAGCAGCCCGAAGTGACCTTTGCCCTGGAGGTGGTGCGCGAGGCCAGCGAACTGGCGCGCCAGATACAGGCAGGCATGGCCGTTGAGGGGATTGCCAAGGGCGACCTTTCGCCGGTGACCGTGGCAGATTTCGCGGTGCAGGCGCTCGTGGGGCGCGCCATTGCCGAGGCCCTGCCGGGCGCGGTGCTCGTGGGCGAAGAGAAGGCCGATATGCTGCGCCAGCCGGAGAATGCCGAGACGCTCCGGTTGGTGACCGATTTCACGGGCCGCTTCACCGACGGTGCGGAACCCGAGCAGGTCTGTGACTGGATTGACCGCGGCGGTGCCGATCCGGGCGATGCACCCTTTTGGACCCTGGACCCGATCGACGGCACGAAGGGGTATCTCCGCGGCGGGCAATATGCCGTGGCGCTGGCCCGTATCGAGAACGGTGCGGTTACCCTCGGCGCACTCGGCTGTCCGAACCTGGGCGCCGGCTGCAAGGAAGACATGGGCGCCGGGATCGTGGCCATCGCGCAGCGCGGCGCCGGCGCGTGGTGCAGCGTCACCGGCGGCGACTTCGAGCCGATGAAGGTTTCCGCCGAGACCAATCCGGCCAACGCGCGGCTGCTGCGTTCGGTCGAGTCCGGCCATACCAACGTTGGTGAAATTGACCACATTGCGGAACGCCTCGGCGTGGCGGCCGATCCCGTGTGCCTCGACAGCCAGGCCAAGTACGCCGTGCTCGCCAGCGGAGGCGGGGAGATGCTCTTCCGCCTATTGTCGCCCGGCAAGGAAAGCTACAAAGAATGCATCTGGGATCAGGCGGCGGGTGCGATTGTACTCGAAGAAGCCGGCGGCCGGATCACGGATCTCAAGGGCAATACGCTCGACTTTAGCCATGGCCGCAAGTTGCTGCAGAACACCGGCGTGTTTGCGTCGAACGGCCTGTTGCACGAGACCGGCCTTGAGGCCATCGGCGCCATCTGCAACCTGCCGTCCTGAGGGGCTACCGTTAGTCCCCAGGTTTCAGGGTGATTTTCAGCCGGTCGTCTTCGATCGTCAGATCCTGGATTTGCGCAGCAAATTCACGGTATTCCGGGTCTTGATCAATTTCTGCCACGAGGTTTTCCTCTTTGATCGCGTCCAGGTAGATCGCCGGCAACGGCTCACCCTTGATGTTGGCCGACTGCACCGTGACCGACAACTCCTCGTTGATCACCTGCGCCTTCAATCCGACGGAGGCATTGAGGTATCGGTCGGGCCACCCGAAATTGATCAGGGGGAGGCTGATCTCGCCGTTCAGCTGATCGCCCTCGATGTCGACATGGATCCATGAATCACCGAAGCTCTGCGCTTCGGGACGCGATGCAATCAGCACATTGATCTCGTGGTCCGTTAGTTCCAGCACGCGCGACGCTTCGCCGGCGCCGGTGTCGGTGAAGAATGCCGTGAAGCGCTGCTCCAGCGCGTCCGCTTCCTCCTGCGTGTAGGTCACCGCGGGCAGGTCCGCGGGCGTCGTCGCCACATATTTCTCCATCACGTTCTTCGCCTGGGAATACACGAAGTACCCCCCGGCAATCAGGACGATGAATCCGGCGGCACACACGCCGAGACATCCAATCAGGCAGCCG
>JAUIKJ010000007.1 GCA_030430835.1 Candidatus Hydrogenedentota bacterium | reverse complement strand
TTTGACCATCGACAAAGACTTCGTGGCAAAATTCGGCAGCTCGGCCGAGGCGGCGAGGGCGGCATGCTGCTGACCGACGATCCGGACATCGCGGCGATGGCGCGTGACCTGCGCGACTATGACAACCGCGATACCTTCAATGTGCGCTACGCCTACAAGATGACCGATCTGCAGGCGGCACTCGGCCGCGCGCAGCTCCAGCGGCTGGATGATTTTGTAGCGCGGCGGCGCGCGATCGCGGCGCGGTATACGGCGGCGCTGACGGGGTCCGCGCTCGATCTGCCTCCGGGTGCGGACCATGTCTGGTTCCGCTACGTGGTGGCGACGCCGGCGCGCAATGCATTGGCGGCACACCTGGCCGAAAGCGGCATCGACGCGAAGCGCCCGGTGCACCGCCCGGCCCACCATTTGTTGGGGGGCTTCTATCCGAACGCGGACACCGCGCACAGTGAATGCCTCTCAATTCCCGTATATCCTGGGTTGACCGAGGAGGAAATCTCGTATGTAATAGAGCGCATATTAAGGTTTCTTGACTCCGGGCCGATAGAACGGGAGAATGCCCGGCACGGAAACAGTCAAGAATAAACCGCCCGGCGCCACCGCACGGAGTCCTCGCCTCGATGTTTTTTCCTCAACCCGACTACTGGCCGAACACCTGGCTGATGGTCGGGGTTACTGCATTCGTACTCTCGGCCGTGCTGATGCCGATGGGGCGCTACCTGCTCCAGCGTGCGGGGGTGATGGACGCGGTCGCGGAGAACAAGATCCATTCCCGGCCGATCCCGCGCGGGGGCGGTATCGTAATCTTCATTGCCTTTGCCGTGGCGGTGCTGCTGCCGGATTACCGCAGCACGGAGATGAACGGCATTCTGGTCGGCGCATTTATCTGCCTGTGCGTCGGCGCGCTGGATGACTGGTTTGGCGGCATCCCGGGTTTCTACAAGTTGATCACCCTGCTCGCCGTCACGTTGATGCTGTCCTTCTTCGGGGTGCGCCTGGACATCTTCGAGAATCTCGCGCTGGACACGGTGTTCACGATGCTCTGGATCGCGGGGGTGACGAGTGCCTTTAACGGCACGGACAACATGGACGGCCTCGCCTCAGGCATTGCGACGATCGTCGCGGGCATGTTCTTCCTCATCGCGCTGCAGGCCTATCTCGCGGTTGGAACGGAGACGAGTCTCTCCTGGTTCGGCATGCTGGCGATTGCACTGGTCGGCGCGAATCTGGGCTTCCTGATCTACAACTTCAAGCCGGCGTCGATCTTCATGGGCGATAGCGGCAGTTTCTTCCTCGGCTTCATGCTGGCCGCGCTTGGCGTGATGGGTGAGTGGACGGAGAACAAGCTGATCTCCTGCGCGATCCCGGTGCTGATTCTTGCGGTGCCCTTGTTCGACTTCGCCTACATCATCCTTGCGCGTATCTGGCGCGGCGAGACGCGCACCCTGCGCGAAGTGATCGATCACTGCGCGCCGGATCACCTCTCGCACCGGCTGGTGTGGCTCGGTTTCTCACAGCGCAAGGCGGTGCTTTTCATCTATCTCATCTGCGCGGTACTGGGCGTGAGCGGTATTCTGCTGCGCAACACGACCAGCCTCGTGGACACGGCCCTCGCCCTGGTCCAGGGCGTGGCGATCGTGGCGATTGTCATTGTGCTGATGACCGGTGCCACGCGCCGCCAGCGCGAGATTATCCGCCTGCACCTCGAGGAATTGCCCAAGACCCTGGCGCACCCGGAAGATGCCACGGCCAGCTACGACGCGGATCGCCGCGACGCGGTCTAGCGCGGGGGCGCGCCTGCTATACTCGCGCGACGGAGGGATGCGCGCGCGATGCACAGGAGACCGGGAACGCCACGCTGGATCATCGCCATCATCATCGCGATGACCGCGGCCGAGCCGATGCTGCATCTGTGGATACCGCACGCGGCGCCGGACGGTGCCCGGTGGAGCGGCCTCCACACGGTCGACACCTACGCGTATCTCACCGCGATGAAACACGGCGCCAGCACGTACTCGCCCTACGCGCGCTGTACCTCGTCCCATGGCGATACCGATCCCAGCCTGTATTCCCTGCCGCACCACCAGATGTATGCCTTCATCGGCACGGTGGGGCGCTGGGTCCATGCCCCGCCCTTCCTCTGGCTTGGCCTGATCAACGGCCTGGGCGTGGGCCTGTTGCTGTGGGCCGCGTGGTGGTTGTTGCGCGAGGCGGTACCGCGGCATGCGGCCCTGGCCTTCGTCCTCTTCGCGCTGGGCGGTGGCGTGGCCGGCATCGCCTACCTGATCGCACAGGCGCTGGGCCTCGGCGATCAGCCCGGCTTCGCGGAGCGCTTTGCGCGCGTCGCACTCTATGAACTCTCGGAAGGACCGCGCTACCAACCCTGGCTACTGATCGCGCGGCTCTACTACGCACTGCCGATGGCCCTGGGCTTCCTCGCACTAGGCGCACTGTTGCAGGGGCTGCGCCGCTACTCGGGCCTGCACCTCGCCGCGGCGGGGGGAGCGATGCTGGCCTGTGCCTTTCTGAACTTCCGGCTGGGTCCGATGATCTGGACCGCAGGGGTGCTCTACCTGTTCTGCGCGGTACACCTGCCACGTGGCCAGCGCCTGCGCGCGGGTGCCCTGTTGACCGTGGGCATGCTGGCCGGTGCCTGGCAAGCCGTGGCCTGGCTGTCGGCGAATCCGGAACTGAGCGCGGGTGCCTTCCGTTCCCTGAGCGGCCAGATGTGGTTGCTGTCCTTCCTGTATGCCAGCGCCGGCTGCTGGGTGCTGTTGCCCCGCGGCCTCTGGCAGGGGGTGCGCACGTTGCCGCGCTGGCCACGGGCCGCGGGCTACGCGGGGCTCGCCTTTGGCGTGGGTTATGGCCTGCTGTATCTCGCCTACCAGGCCTACTATGGCAACACCCTGCGCGGCGGCGACACGAACGCAGCAATCTTCGCATCGGATCCGGCGCTGGCCTTGGCCCTGTTCATGGGGGTCCTAGCGCTGGGGCGATCCCGGGATCGGGTGGATCCGGAGCGGCTGGCGCATGCCTGGTTCGCGCTGTGGTTTCTGGCCTTCTTCTGCATGGCGATTGCAGCCTTCGGACGCGGCTGGTTCCTGCAGTTTATGCCACAGCGCTTCATGGTGGTGCTGGGACTGCCGATGGCGGTGGTGGTGGCCGCGGGTCTGCAGCCGTTGGCGACGCGCCGCCCCATGATCGCGTGGGGCGTGGGTAGTGCGATCGTGGTGGGCGGTATCGTCTCCATGGGCGTAACCTGGCTCGGGGCCTATGGCCCTTGGGGCTATGCCACCATACAGCAGCATTATCCGCTCACGCGCTGGGCCTATGTCTCGAAAGCCGATGCGGCACTGCTCGACCGGATCGACGCGGATCGCGTGCTCCTCGCCCCGGCGCTCACCCATCCCATCCTGGGCGATGTTGCGGTACAACGGGGCCTGCGCACGGTCTATGGCAACGGCACGCTGGACCACTCACGCGAGGTGATGCCCGATGTGCGCACCGAGGTGCACCGTTTCTTTCAGCCCGAAGCCATGGACGACGCGGCGCGCCGCGCACTCATCGACTCCTGGTGCGTGGATGTCGTGCTTTGTCCGGATGGTGAGCCGGTGCCGGCGGAAACCCTGGCGGCGCTGCGAAGCGCGCCCTGGCTCGACGAGGTGGCGCAAGCGGGACGCGGCGTCCTGTTTCGGGTGACGCGATGAATCCCGTGCCCCCGGAAAAGACACCGCGCTGGATCATCGCGCTGATCGTGGGGCTCGCGCTGCTGCAACCGGCGGTGCACCTGCTCATTGCCGCCGCGCCACCCGAAGGCACGAAGCCGACCGGCCTGCACATTCTCGACAGCGCCTTGTTCCTTCAGAGCATGGAGGTCGCGCGATCCGGCTTCTATTCGCCCTACGCCACCTGCGCGGAAGCCGCGAAGGATCCCGCGTACTACTCCGTGCCACACCTCTGGCTCTACATCGCGCTCGGCGCGATCGCGCGCGTGCTCTGGCTGAATCCTTTTCTGCTCTACGGCGCCGCGAACGGCGTTGGCGCACTGCTCTACCTCACGGTGGTCTGGCGGCTCCTGCGCTCGGTGCTGCCGAAGCATGCGCCAATGGCCTTCCTGCTCTTCGCACTCGGTGGCGGTCCCATGGGCGTGGCCTATCTGGTGGCACGCGCCACGGGCGCGCTGGACGAACCCGAATTTGCCGCCACCTTCTTGCGCTGGGCGTACTACGACTTGACCGAAGGGCCGCACCTGAATCCTACGCTGATCTTTTCGCGCTTCTACTACACGCTGTCGCTCGCATGCTGCCTCGGCGGCATGACGGCGATCATCGAGCACGCGCGCGGCGCGGCGTTCAGGCGCGTCGTCTTCTGCGTCGTCCCCATGATCATCGGCAGTTTTGTGGATGCCCGTTTCACGGTCTTCACCTTTGTGACATTTGCGCTGTGGTTGTGTTCGGCGCACGACCTTTCCTGGACACGTCGACGAGAATTGTCTGCACACTATCTGGTTCCGATGGTGGCCGGTATCCTTCCCGCATGGTTGCTGCTGCGCTCGAACGCCGCCGTGGTCGAGAACCATCTCTTCCACGCGAACATGGCGATGTGGATCGCGCCCTTTCTCATCGTCGCGGGGCCACTGCTGGTCGTTGCCACGCCCGCGATTGGTGACGCCATACGCCGCACAAGCACGCCATTGCGGCTGCTGCTCCTCGCGGGCTGTGGCTATCTCACCGCCTACCTCCTGCTCTACCTTCTCCGGCAGGGCTGGTACGGACAGCTGCTCAGCGCGCGGGATGGATCCGTGGCGGGCGCGATCTCCGATGCGGCCTTGCTGGGCTGCATTCCGGCGATCATACTGGCGCGATTCTTCCCGCGCCGGGATCGGGATCACACCCTGGAATGGCTGGCACTATGGCTCCTCGGATTTCTTGCGGTGAGCATCTCCGGCTTCGGTCAGGGCGGGTTTCTGCGCTTCGGACCGCAGCGGCTGGAGGTGTTCCTGTGGCTGCCGCTGTGCGCGCTGGCCGCCGTGGCCATGGCGTCTTGGCGGCCCGTGCCGCGCCGCGCGGTGTATGGCGTCGTGTGCGGCCTCGGTACCGTTTCCATCCTCGTGTCCACCTTTATGGTGCATGGACCCATCGGCCACGCGGCGGCGCGCGGACCGTGGATGGATCTGAATCCATCGATCATGAGTCATCACGATCACGGCATGCTGGATACCGTCAACGACGGGCGCGTCATCGCCCCCGCGCCAATGAGCGATGTCGCGGCCCGTTGGCGGAAGTCGGCGGTGCTCTACGGCATCGGCAGCTTCAACCTGACGACACGTCCCTATGCAGAACTGCGTGATCGGAACGTGGCCTTCTTCGATCCCGCCACGCCGGACGCGGTGCGCAGGGAGATCGCGGAGAGCGAGTGCATCCGCTGGGTGATCTGTCCCGACACCTGGCCGGTACCGGAAGAAACCATCGCAATCCTCCGCGCTACACCGTGGCTGGAAGAAGTGCAGATTGCGGGGCGCGGCGGCTTGTTCCTCGTGCGTTTCTGGCGGCCTTAGCCCTGATCGCGCCGGGCGACCCAGCGGCGCGGCAGGCCGAGGGGTGCGGCGAGGTAGACGAAAACGTTGAAGGCGAGAATGCGCCAGAACCCGCGCGCCTCCCAGCGGCGGGTCGAGGTCACGGCCACGGACGGCGCAATCACGACGCGCCCCAGGCGACGAAGGGATCGCACAAGATCGTAGTCTTCCAGCGCGGGCTGCTCGGGAAATCCCCCCACGGCCTCGAACACATTCCGGCGAATGAAGAAAGCCTGGTCGCCATAGGGCATGTGCCCCGCCGTGCTGCGCAGGTTCGCCGTCCACTCGATCCAGCGGTAGCGCAGCGCACGCCCATCCAGGCCCAGACGAAAGGCGCCCAGCGCGTGGTGGTGAAAGGCGAGCATGCCGCGCACTTCGGCGGCGAAGCCTTCTGGCAGGATCGTGTCCGCATGCACGAAGAGCAACAACGGGGCATCGCTCGCGCGCGCCCCCGCGTTCATCTGGCGCGCGCGGCCCCGGAGCGCGTGTACCACGCGCGCGCCCGCTGCTTCCGCCCGCGCGACCGTATCGTCCGTGCTGCCGCCATCGGCCACGATGATCTCCGCGTTCGATGCGGCACGCAGCCGTGCGATGGCGTCTTCGATATTCGCCGCTTCGTTAAAGGTCGGGACGATGATGGCGAGGCGCTGCGCCGCACGCGCGCGTTCCCAGACCGGCAGGTCCTCGGGACGGTCGATGTCGTGCTTCTCGAATCCCGACGCACAGGAGATACCGAGCGCCGCCGCGTTCGCCCGGGTCTGCGCGCGCACGCGGTCGCCACCCCAGATGATGTCGTCGAAGAGCCCCGCGGCCCGCTGGATCGCCTCCCGCCGCATGGCGATGGAATAGTAGCCGCCATCGTGCGCAGCGCAGAGATGCAGCGCGACCGCCGGCGGCATCCGCCGCGTCGCTCGGGAAATGATCGCATCGTTGTCCGGACAATCCGCGCCGATGAGGATCACCTTCTCATAGCCGCGCCGCGCGTTCTCCACGAAGGCGCGCATCATGCGATCGCCGAGATCGCCTTCGCCCTGCGGGGTATAGCGGTGGCGCGCGCCGAGCCAGCGGCGCATGCACTGCGCATCGCCGCCTTCGAAACGCACTTCGACATCCATCGCGCCGGGTTCCGGCGCGCAGTCGATCACGTGCTCAGTCATCGCGCGTTGCAGAGCCGCCGCGCCAGCCGCGCCGAGCGCGGGGATCATGCGGGTCTTGGTCTTGCCTGCTTCCGGCCAGCGCGTGAAGAGAACGATGATCGTGTCCTTCGTCTTGGGCGTCGTGAAGAGGACACAGGCGAAGATCCAGCCGAGGATCTTGTAGCCCGCGCCGATCACACCGCGCACGGTGCCGGAGACCTTGGACACGCCAATCCGCCTGCGGTAGCGCACGGGGACCTCCACCGCGCGGAGGCCGTGCAACGCCGCCTTGATCTGCATCTCCACGGTCCAGCCGTAATCGCGGTCGCGCATGCCGATGCGGGCGAGCACGTCGCGCCGGATGGCGCGGAAGGGGCCGAGGTCGGTGTGTTGCACGCCCCAGAAGAAGCGCATCAGCCGTGTGGCGAGGGCATTGCCGAAAGTGGCCTGGGGGGTAAGTGCACCGGCTTCCCGCTCACCGAGCGCGCGCGATCCAATCACGAGTTCCGCGCGATCGTCGACGATGGGATCGAGGAGTTGCGGCATCTCTTCAGGGTGATCGCTGAAGTCGCCATCGAGAAAAACAACGATGTCCGGCGCGTCCAGCGCGGCGATTCCCGCAAGGCAGGCGGCACCGTAACCCCGCTGCACTTCGTATACCACGCGCGCGCCACGCGATGCCGCCACGGCGGCGGTGCCGTCCGCCGACCCGTTGTCCGCAACAACGATGTCATCCACCCAATCGGGGATCGCATCGATCACGTGTCCGATGGAATCTTCTTCGTTCAGGACCGGGATGACAACTGCAATGCATTGTCCGCAGTACATGGCTGCTTAGAACTCGTAGCGCAGGCTCGTAATGAGGTTGTTGTCCCACTCGTCGGCACCGGTTTCGTCGGCCTGGCTGTGGTACTCGGTCTTCAGGTTGATCTTCATGCTGAGGTGTTCGCTCAGTGGGGTGGTCAAGGCAAGGTCCGAAGTGGCGCGGAACTCGCCGAAATCGGTGATCTGCGGGAAGAGGATCAGCTCTTCCGTGAGCACGCTGTTCTTGAACAGGTGTTTCTCCCAATTCAGCCCCAGGCGCAGCGAGACAAAGTCGTCGGTACGCCGCGCCTCGGGCAGTGGATTGAGATAGGCGCGGATCGACTCGGCCAGCGAGGTGATGTTCGCGGTGGTCAGGGGGGTGCTGCCATCGGCAAGACCGGGCAGGATGCCCAACAGCGACGCCTGCGCCGCGGCGCGGCGGGCTTCGCGGGTGGACGCGCGGCCTTCGGGCGTAAACGCGCTCCACTCCTCGTAGGTGAAGTCGAAGCCGCCGTCGATCGACAACTTCTGCCGCTCCCGATCGATCACATCGTAGCCCGCGCCGATCGCAGCGTTCAGGCGCAGGTCAAGCTTGCGGCCGGCGTCATGCTCCGCGGCGGATTGCAGATACCAGTAGAGGCGCTCGCGGGGGTAGTGTTGCCAGCGCGCCTCGCCGCGGTACTGCCGCGTGTTCAGCAGATCGTTCGATTCGCCGTAGGCCGTGTAGGCGCGTAGGGTGAGGATGTGCCGTTCGCGTTCCCGCACGGCCTTCGCCTCAAGGTGCGCGTTCGTGGTGTCGGTGTTCCCGGTGCGGAAGGTCGCACCCGCCTCCACGCTTCCGGTCCAATTGTCGCGCTCCCGCGCCTTGGCCGGTGCGGCCGCCGCGGCGGGGGCGGCGTCCGCCGGGGTATCCTCGGCAGCGGCCTCGAGCACCATCGGTTCCAGCGCCAGCGCGTCGCCGGCGTCGGTCTCCGCATGATCGATCGTGTCCATCGCCACGCCGACTTCGCCGGCATAGGGCGTATCGATGAACACACCCTCGGCGTTCACTTCGACAATGGTGCCGCTGAGGCGGTCGCCATTGGTCAGAAACAGCACATCCGCGCCGGCGCCCAAGGCGGCGGCACACACGAACACTGGGGCAAAAACGCGCGAAAACATGGGACAATTACACCTCAATCCTGGCCGGTAGCAAGGCGGCACTATACCTTGTGCAGACCGGTGCGGGCCAGAGGGCGGCCTACCAGCCGCGTTCGGACCGCAGTTGGGTAATGTGCGCAACATGGTGCGCGCCGTGCCAGGCGTAAAAGGCGAGGGAGTGGGCCAAGGTGTGTGCACCGGAGTCGGGGTGGGTGTAGGGGCGCTGCAAATCGGCCGGTCGCAGTGATGCGAGTAACTGCACCCAGCGCGTGTGCAATGCCTCGATCAGGGCCAGAGAATCCGCCACGTCGCCCGTGCGCGCGTCGATGAGCTCGGCCCAGGCCGCTTCGTCGTAGGGGCGGATGGTGGGGTTGTCCTCGGTCAGGGTGAGCCGCACGCGGACGTAGGAGTTCATATGGCTGTCGGCGATGTGGTGCACCACCTGCCGAAGCGTCCAGCCGCCCGCGCGATAGGGCGTATCGAGCTGGTCGGCGTCCAGCCCCGCCAATGCCGCGCGCAAGGTGTCCGGAAAGACGGTGATCGCATCGATTGCGGCGGCCGCTTCGCCGGGACCAAAGTCGTCCGGCATCTGGAAGGGACCGATGGGGAAGCGGGGATCGGGCATGGCGTGGTGCTCCTTGCTTGACTCAACCCAGAAACATGCGCACTACCACTCGGGTTCCAGCGGCGCGAACTTGCGGCGGGTGATCCCGCCCGCGACACGCACCGGCGCGGCCCAGCGTACGCCGTTGTAGATCACCCTGAGGATGTGATCGTTGTAGTAGATGGGCAGGGTCTCGTGGCCGGGCCGGAAATAGAAGACCTTGCCGAGGCCCCGGTGCCAGCAGCAACCGCTGCGAAACACCTCACCCCCGCGGAACCAGCTGATGAAGACGAGCTGATCCGGCTGCGGAATGTCGAAGTGTTCGCCGTACATCTCGGCCAGCTCGAGTTCGATGCACTCGGGCACACCGTCGACGATGGGGTGACCGGGGTTTACGACCCAAAGCCGTTCCTTCTCGCCGATGCCCTTGTATTCGCGCCACTTGAGGCTGCACGAGGTGCCCATGAGGAGGATAAAGGGCTTGGAGAAATGCGCGCTGTGCAGCGGCAGCAGACCCATGCCACGCTCGACCACGGCGGCCTGCACCTTGGCGGCGCGCTCGTCGGTCACTTCATGGTGCGCCTTGTGGCCCCACCAGGTCATGACGTCGGTCGTCTCGAGCACCTCGTCGCTCAGGCCCTGCTCGGGACTGTCCATCGTCACTTCGCGCACGCTCGCGATGCCGGGCTGCTTGCGGAGGTACTGCGCGATCTGGCCGCCGATGCCGTTGGGGTAGAGTTCCTGTACCCGCGCATCCTTCTTCTCATGCACCCCTTCGTTCCAGACCGTTACGCGCAAGCCGTCTTCCATCGGACACTCCTCAAGCCGGGTTGAATCTTCATGGGAAAGTTTATCGCGGGGGCCGGCGTGCCGGCAATAAAACGGCCCCCGAGCATTCGCGCTCGGGGGCCGGTGGGATCCGGGAACACCAGGGCTTAGGCGTTGCTCGGCTGCTTGCTGCCGCCCTTGGCCTTCTTGCTGGCATTGCCGCCGCCGCCCTTGGCCGCCTTCTCAACGCCGGTGTTGCTGACGTACTTCTGCCAGAGCAGGGTCACCGGGCTGGCGATGAAGATGGTCGAGTAGGTACCGGCGATGACGCCGACAATCAGCGCGAGCGCGAAGTCGTTAATCGCTTCACCGCCGAAGAGGAAGAGGACCACGACCACGAACAAGGTGGTCAGCGAGGTGAGCAAGGTACGCGCCAGGGTCTGGTTGATGGAGACGTTGACGCAGTTCTCGAAGTTGCCCTGGATGTTGCCCAGGTTCTCACGCACGCGGTCGAAGACGACGATCGTATCGTTCAGCGAGTAACCGATAATGGTCAACACCGCCGCAACCATCGGCATCGAGATCTGCCGGCCGAGCAAGGCGAAGATGCCCAGGGTCAGGAGCACGTCGTGCGCCAGCGCCGCGACGGCACCCACGGCAAACTTCAGCTCGAACCGGAAGCTGACGTAGATGATGATGAAGATCAGCGAAGCCATCACGGACCAGACCGCGTCCTGGCGCAGGCGCTGGCCGACGGCCGGGCCGACGGTCTGCTCGCTGCGAATCTCGATGTCGTCCGCGCCCCCGGCCGCAAGCGAGGCCAGGGCCGTCTTGATACGGGTGCCGACACTGTTTTCCTCGGCGCTGCCCTCACCGACCACGCTCACGTCACCCACGCGGATCAGGAACTGGTTGCCCAGATCGCCGGTCTCTTCGCCGGCGCGCTGCACCACCGGGCTGTTGAAGCCGGCGTCACCAAGCTGCTGACGAAGGTCGCCGACGGGGACCTCGCTGTCGGATTCGATGTGCACCATCAGGTTCGTGCCGCCGGTGAAGTCGACGCCGAACATCTCGCCGCTGCCGGCGCGCATACCGAAGGCGCCGACGCCGATCACAATCGCGATCGCGCTGGCAATCGCGGCGATCTTGCGGCCGGAAAGGAAATTGATGCGGGTGTCCGGCTTCACGACGCTGAGCATCGGGAGCTTGGTGATGAGCTTGGCGCCGGCGGCAAAGTCGAAGAGTGCACGCGATATGACGAGCGCGGAGAAGACCGAGGTGCACACACCCACACTGAGCGTAACCGCGAAGCCTTCGATGGGTCCGGTGCCGAACTGGTAGAGCACCGCGGCCGCGATCAGGGTGGTTACGTTCGCATCGAGGATGGTGATGGTTGCGCGGTTGAAACCGTTCTCGATCGAGGAGAGCAGGGAATGGCCCAGCCGCAACTCTTCGCGGATGCGTTCGAAGATAAGCACGTTCGCGTCGACCGCCATGCCGATGGTCAGGATAAGACCGGCGACGCCCGGCAAGGTCAGGGTCATGTCGAAGTAGGCCATGGCGGCGAGCAGGAACACCGCGTTCAGCACAAGACTGATGACGGCGATCACGCCGGCGGCCATGTAGTAGACCAGCATGAACACGCCGACGACCGCGAGACCGACCAGCGCGGAGAAGACCCCCTTGCTTACGGAGTCTTGACCAAGGCTCGCGCCGACCACGCTGGTGAATTCTTCGCGAACCGGAACGGTCATGGAACCGGAGTTCAGCGCGATCGCGAGGTCGCGGGCTTCTTCGCCTTCAAACTGGCCGGTGACCTGGCCGCTGCCCGCGATGCGGTCGCGGATGACCGGCGCGGAGAGCACGACATCGTCAATGACGATGGCCATCGGATCACCGATGTGTTCACCGGTGGCGCGGCCAAAGTCCGCGGCGGCGGAGTTGTTCATCTGGAAGAGGATCTGCCAGTAGCCGGGGTTGCTGTTGTCCGGCACGGCGGACGCCGAGCTGAGGCCCTCGCCGCTGGCGAGCGGTTCCTTCTCGACGAGATACAGGCGGTAGGACTGCGTCTCCCAGGGCTTGGGTACGCGGCTGAACAGGACTTCCTTGTCGGCCGGAATCACGCCATCCTTCGCGCTGGCTTCCGCGATGACCTCCGCGACAAGCTGGTAGTTCTCGACCGGTACCTGGATCGGATCGCCCTGTATCGCCGACTTCTTGACCAGCGGGATGAAGCGGCCGTTGACAGCCCGGTCGATCGCGGAGAATACGTCTACCGTCTCGTCGGCACCGGCGACGATCTTGAAGTCGAGTTGGGCGGCGCGGGTAATGAGCGCGCGGGCGCGTTCGATGTCTTTCTCACCGGGAAGCTGAACCTGCACCTGGTTTGCGCCGAGCGCCTGAATGATCGGTTCGTCCGCTTCGAACTCATGAACGCGGCGGCGAATCTGCTGAAGCACGGTCTGCTGCACTTCGGTCTCGATGTCGCTGTCGCTGTACCCGCCGTCGCGCAGGTCCTGCATGCGCTGGGCATCGAGCTCTTGCCAATCGAAGCCGATGACCATGTGAATTCCGCCCTGCAGATCCAGGCCGAAGTTGATCACACGGTCACGATCGAATTCGAGCCAGCGCGATAGCGCATAGCCCTGGCGCGCGAACCAGCCGGGTCGTTCGGAGGCGCGGGACACATCTTCGTCGCGCCAGCGCTCGAGGCGCGCGTCGCGCTCTTCCTGATCCAGGGTGTACCAGCCAATGGTCGGCACCACGTTGTAGACGGCGAAGACGAGCACCGCCGCAATAAACAGGGATCGGTAGATACTTGCAGTCATGGAGAACTCCCGTAGCGCACATGGTGTGCGGAGGATTTCGGGTTAGTGAGGACGGGCTGCTTCAGGCGGCCTTCGAGGCGTCCCCGGCTTCGGCTTTGACTTTCGCGTGGATTGAGCTCCGGAGGAATCGGACCTTGACGCCCTCATCCAGACGGAGCACCACATGGTCGTCGGATAGCCCGACCACGGTGCCGCAGATACCACCCGTGGTGACTACTTCGTCCCCTTTGCCCAAGGCGGCCAGCATCTCTCGATGCTCGCGATCGCGCTTCTGCTGGGGGCGAATCATCAGGAAGTACATGATGGCGATCATGGCAATCACCATGGGCGCCATCGACAGCAGGCCACCCGCCGGACCGGCCGGGGCACCCTGCGCCTGCGCATAGAGCGCGTTACACATAACGATTTTCAAGGCATAGGTCATGGAATGTTAAAGCCCGAAATCAGCCATAACGGCTGGTAATACCGCGTCGGAACGCGGAGAATTCGCCGGCGCGAATGGCATCTCGCGCGGAAGCGGCCAATTCTAGCATGTGGTACAGGTTATGTAAAGTGTTCAGGCGCAGGGCCAGGATCTCCCCGGCGCGGAACAAATGGTGCAGGTAGGCCCGGCTGTAGACCCCACAGACGGGGCACCCGCAGTGGGGATCGAGCGGGCCGAAATCCTGGGAAAACCGGGCATTCTTGATGTTGATCTTGCCTTCGGAGGTGAACAGGCTCCCGTTGCGTGCGTTACGCGTGGGCATCACGCAGTCGAACATGTCCACCCCGCGGGCGATGGCTTCCACGAAATCCACCGGCGGGCCGACGCCCATCAGGTAGCGCGGCTTGTCGGGCGGAAGGGCCGGCGCGGCACACTCGACCGCCGCGATCATCTCTTCCTTGGTTTCGCCCACGCTCACGCCGCCGATGGCATAGCCCGGGAAGTCGAGGTCGACCAGGCCCGCCGCGCTCTCCAGCCGCAGGTCGTCGTATACGCTGCCCTGCACGATGCCGAATAGCGCCTGGGTCGCGTCGGCCCCACGCTCGTGCCAGCGCGCCTTACACTGGCCGGCCCAGTCGTGGGTCATCCGCATCGACTTTTCCGCGTGCTCGCGGGTCGCGGGGTACTGGGTGCACTCGTCGAAGCACATCATGATGTCCGCGCCGATGCTGATCTGCACGTCGATCGCCTTGGCCGGGGTGAAGAAGTGGCGTGAGCCGTCGAGGTGGCTCTGGAACTGTACGCCTTCGGGTGAGACCTTGGTGAGGCCATCGAGCGAGAAAACCTGGAAGCCGCCGGAGTCGGTGAGGATGGGACGGTCCCACTGCATGAAGCGGTGCAGCCCGCCCACCGCTTCGAGGGTATCCGTGCCGGGGCGCAGGTAAAGGTGGTAGGCATTGCCAAGTATGATCTGCGCGCCGATGGTGCGGAGGTCTTCCTGGCTCAGGGCCTTCACGGTCGCCTGCGTGCCGACGGGCATGAAGATCGGCGTCTCCACCTCGCCGTGCGGCAGGCGCAACCGCCCCGTTCGGGCCGCGGTATTGGGGTCCGTTGCTTCGACGGTGAACTGCATCGCACAAGACATGGGTAGGGCCTGCTATGATAGGGAGACGCCATGCGTCCGGCCGCAAAGTATAGCGGCTCGCGACAGGAAGGAGACAGTTCGATGCCCAAATTGACCTCGGCCCAACGCAAATACCTGTGCCAGATCGCCCATCACGTCGACCCCGCCGTGCTGATCGGCAAGCAGGGCGTGACCGATCTGGTCGTGCGTACCGTGGCCGAAGCCCTCGCGGCGCGCGAGCTGATCAAGATCAAATTCAACGATCACAAGGACGACAAGCGGGCGCTGCTCGACGAGCTCGAGCGCCGCACGGGCGCCGAAACCGCCGGGGTCATCGGCCATGTCGCCATCCTCTTCAAACGCCAGGACGACGAAGAAAAGCGCCGCATCGAATTCCCCGGCGAATAAACCGCCGGCGGCGCTGTAGCTTCCGCAACAACCCAGTATGAACAGGAACGATCCGATTCATGTGGGAACTGATTAACACGAACAAACGCCGGTCGGCCATTCTCGTGGTGGCGATGCTGGCGCTGATGCTGATCCTGGGCTTCCTCGTCGGGTCGGCGCTGATCCCGTCGGTCACTACCACCGTGATCGAATCGCAGCGGTCCGTCCCGCCGAATACGCCGGAACCGCTGATCGAGCCCGCCGTCCGTTTCAGTCCCACAGGCGGAGTCATCGGCATGATCGTCGCCTTCGCCATCTGGGCGGTGCAGGCACTGGTGGCCTATTTCCAGGGCGACCGGATCCTCCTCGCGGTCAGCGGCGCCCGGGAGATCGAGAAGGCGGATCATCCGCAGCTCTTCAACATCGTCGAAGAGATGACCATCGCCTCGCGCCTGGGCAAGATGCCGCGGATCTACATCATCGATGACATGGCGCCGAATGCCTTCGCCACGGGCCGCAAGCCGGAGAACGCGGCGGTCGCGGTGACCGCCGGCCTCCTGGGCAAGCTCAACCGCGATCAGTTGCAGGGGGTTGTCGCCCACGAAATCGCGCACATCGTGCACCGCGACGTGCTATTCATGACCATGGTCGGCATCATGGTCGGGACGGTCGTCATGATCTCGGAGGTCTTTCTCCGGAGCCTGTGGTACAGCGGCGGGGGCACGCGCTACCGCGGCAATTCGAAGAAGGGGAACCAGGGCCAACTGCTCGTGCTGGCGGTGGCGGTCGTCTTTGCAATCCTCGCGCCCTTGCTCGCACAGGTGATCTATTTCGCGGTGTCGCGCCAGCGGGAGTACCTGGCGGACGCGGGCGCGGCCGTATACACGCGCTATCCCGAAGGCCTCGCCTCGGCGCTGGAGGCGATCTCGTCGGACACGCATGTGCTCCGGCAGGCGAACCGCGCCACGGCGCCGATGTACATCATCAATCCCCTGCACAAGCCGGGCAAGATGGCACTGAAGCTGACGCGCACCCACCCGCCGATCGAAGAACGGGTCCGGATTCTGCGCGGCCTCGCGGGTGGGGTGTCCTACGAAAAATACCAGGCGGCCTGGAGTGACGTCGCGGGGAAGAACGCGGCTGCGATGCCGGCCGCCGCGCTCAAGGAAGGCGCGCGCCCGATACGTGAGGGCAGTGGCGACGATGCGCCGCTCGGCAAGGCGAAGGCCAACGACGCGCGGGCGCGCGTGCGCGAAGCGGGCGACCTGATGCGAAAGGTAAATGGTTTCCTCTTCCTGCCCTGTGCCTGCGGCATGCGGATCAAGTTGCCGCCGGACTTCACGAAGGATCACATCGGCTGCCCGAAGTGCGGCACGACGCTGCGGGTCCCGGTGGCGGAACTGAGCGCGCTGGGAGGTGCGGGCGAAATCCTGCGCGCCAAGGGCGGCGCGCCCTCGGACATTCCCCTGGCCCGGGCGAAACGCACCAAGAAAGAAGCGGCGCAGGCACCACTCACGGTGGAGCGCCGCGGACGCGGTTGGATGTCTTTCAAATGCCCCTGCGGCGCGACGCGATCCATCTCGCCCGCCTATGCCGGCGACAACCTCCACTGTACGGGCTGCGGCCGGGCGATCCACGTAAAGGACGTCTAGCAACGCGCACGTCGCAGCGCGGGCGCGTGCCGGTACCTCCGGGCGTGTCACGGAATCGCCCGAAGGACCCTTGCAACCCTGCGCCGGGAACCTGCTACCATGCCCGACTCACAGGACCGGGGGACAAGGGGAATCGAATGGGTGTACTCAGCGGCAAGCTTCAGCGGGCCCGCCTGAATCAGGCGGCACCCTGGGTACACGGCGATGTGCTCGACCTCGGCTGTGGCCCGTCGGAGATCCTGGATCGCGTCGGGGACCGCATTACCTCCTACACCGGCATCGACCTGAAGGAAACGCGCGTGGCGCGGGTGCAACGGATGTACCCCGATCACCGTTTTTTTCAGCGCAACCTGGACGACGACGCCATCGCCCTGGACCGGCAATTCGATACGGTGCTGATGCTCGCCCTGGTCGAGCACATCTACAACCAGAAGCACCTCTTCCAGGAGATCACCGGCGTGCTCAAGCCGGGTGGCGCGATCGTGATCACCACGCCCACGCCCTTCGGCAACGACATCGTCCACAGCCTGGGCGCGCGCGCCGGCCTGTTCAGCAAAATCGCCGCGGACGACCACGTCGTCATTTACAACCGGAACCGCTTCGAGATCGTCGCCCGGGACTTCGGCCTGACCCTGGCCCACTACCGGACCTTTCAGCTGGGCTGCAACCAGCTCGCCGTACTCAAACGCCCGGGCCCCTGAGCCCACGCCCACACCGCCCGCCCGCTAAAGTTCCGCCCGGGATCCGCCGAAAATCTTAAGGCAACAATAAGGGAGACCCGACGCAGAAAGGAGCTTGCCATGAGCGTAATTGGCGCAGTGGCCAGCAGCGTTGGGGCCGGTGTTAGCCAGGTTCGTTCCGTCTCGGAGACCTCACTGAAGGAACAGGAAGGGTCTTCGGGAAGTGCACGGTCCGCCGCCGCCTTGGAGCTTATCCGACAGGCGCTGTCGTACCCGGGAACGACGGGAAACGACCTCGACGTGCTGGCTTAGCCTTCACACCCTTCCTTATTGAAGGGGAGGCTGCACGGATGCGGCCTCCCCTTCCTGTATTCTTCAGGGGGGGGACCGCCCGGCGGGGGGCGCCTAGTTCCAGGGCACCAGGTTTACGATCTCTTCGGGGACCATGCCCCCGAATTCTTCCACGAAGTGAAGGATGATCCCGACGAGCATCGACGCGAGGCCAAAGGAGAGCATGGTCGCGTAGACCGCGAGCACGGCCTGCGACAGGCGCTTGAGGCTGTAGTCCCAGCCGCCCGCCAGCGGCAGGCCGCTGAGGAAGGCGAGTGGAACGGCGGCCAGCATCGCATAGGAATAGTAGGCACCCGCGCGTCGGTCGAGCCAGCCCCACTGGCCCAGCGCGGGGACATCGCGGTGAACGACGTCTTCGATCACGTAGTGGATAAACTCCACCGCGTAGGCCACGCCCCAGTCGAGCAGCACCACGATTAGAATCGTGACGAAGACGCGCCCGACGAGCGGCATCCAGTCGATCCGTGGTTCCTCCGGGCCGGCGTTCCAGTAGCGCTCGGCATAGCCGGCGAGATAGGCGATCACGGCAAGGGGGCCGGTGATGCAGCCAAAGACCACGGCGGCCAGGCGCAGCACCCAGATGTCCACGCCGATGCGACGCGCATTGCGGCTACACACCCCCAGCCACACCCGATCGGTTTCGGGCTTGCGGGCGGGTGATGCGGCGTCGGCCGCCTCACGGGGGCGCAGCAGTTCGGCCTGGGATTCGGGGGTACCCATGCGGGCAAGCACCCGATCAACCTCGGCATCGGGGGGGGCAGCACCGTTGCCGGCGCCCGTAATCGCGCGGCGGATGGCGGCCTCGATACGCTCCAGCCCCGCCTCGCGCGCGGCGGCCGGCAGCGCGAAGTCCATGTGCACGGCGACGTCGCGCAGATAGCGCGCGATCTTCGCTTCCTGTTTTTCGGACAGTTCCA
>JAUIKJ010000359.1 GCA_030430835.1 Candidatus Hydrogenedentota bacterium | reverse complement strand
GTATCTGGATCTACCCGAAGCGCAAGACGCGACCACCAAGACCTTGCTGGCGGCGCAGGAATTGGCGCGCTACGCCGGATCCGCGAGGGTATTGCCCGCGAGTAGCGCGTCCAGATCTTCCTTGATCTTCTTCGCAAGGTAAGGCGAGAAGCCCGCGTGGATCGCCTGAATGGTGCCGTCCTTACCGACGATCACCGTGCGCGGAATCCCGGAAGCCTGATACAGCCGCTGCACGACCCCCTCAAGATCGAGCAGCACGGGCAACTCGATCTCCAGTTCGTTGACAAAGCGCTCGGCTTTTTGTGCGGATTCGCGCACGTTCACGGCATAGAAGGCCACGTCCTTGTCGGCGTAGTCCTTGGCGATATCCGAGACCACCGGCAGGCCCATGCGGCAGGGACCACACCAGGACGCAAAGAAATCGAGTAAGACCACCGACTTCTCCTTGTGATCGGAGAGCTTCACGACACCGCCTGTGAGCAGCCCCAACTCGAAATCGGGAGCGTCGCCCCCGAGCATCTCCATGCCGGGCACGGAGGAACGTGCGGCGGGGTTCCACTTGGTGACGCCCTCTGGCGCAACAAAGGTGAAACGCTCGTCCGGAATCGCCGTGTTGATGCTCCAGTTCGTGAAGTCGAGGGTGACCGTTCCCCCCGTGACGCCCGGTGGCGCGCTCAACGCCGCGATCCCGCGGTCCAGTTCCAGTACCAGCCGACGAAGACGTGGCACTTCGGGCGCTGCGTGGAGCACGAGATCGTAAAGTGGATAGGAAACCTGAAAAGCGCGGAACGACTCGCCGTCGATCTCCGTCTCACCCTGGTCGTCCACGAACGAGGCTTCGTCGACAACTTCCTCGGCACCATGCAGAAAACGGCCGAGCCAGAGGGATGCCTCGCGCATCAGGCCCCCGGAGATCGCACCGACCACTTCGGAGCGCAACGGCGGCGCAGGGATGTCGGCATACTGTTTCCGGGCCTCAAAGTAGACCTGCTGTTCCTCACCGTCGCTGTAGACCTCCACACGGTCGGCGCCGCTCACCGCCTCGAGGTACGCCTCCTTCTCGCCGCGCAGGACCACCGTGGCCGTCATGTCGTTCACGGTCACGCGGTCCGCCATCTTGCTTTCCAGATGCATGGCTACGTCATAGGCCACGGAATCCGCGCTGCTGACCGCCGTCATGAGGTCCCGGAACGCCGCGCGCGCGGTGGCATCCGAGGCGGGTCCGGTCAGCACCGCATTCGCATCAGCGCCCGCGGGCAGGCACAGCGCCGCTACGGGCGCGAACAATAGACACGGCAACAACAACGCACGGGTGTACAGTGAGTAATTCATGGGAAAAAGCATAGCACAGGGCTCAGCGCTGGGTCCCACGCAGGCCCGCCACCGCTTCCTGCAGCGCCGGGGCCGCCACCCGCTCCGGCGGTACCGGGGATCCAATCGCGACCTGCACGCGTGACCAGAAGCGGCGGAAGGGCTGGCGCAGCGGCCCGCCGTCCGCATGGCTGAAGAAGCTGCCCCAAAGCCCGCGCAGCGCCATCGGCACCACGGGTGCGGGCGTGCGCGCCACGATCTGCTCGATGCCGCGGCGAAATTCGCAGAGCTCGCCGTCCCGCGTGAGCATGCCTTCGGGGAAGAGGCAGACCACCTGGCCGGCCGCGAGTTCGGCGGCGATGCGATCCATCGCCGCCTTCAGTATCGCGGGCGATTCCTTCGCGGAGGCAATCGGGATCACCCCCGCGCGCGCGCAGAGCCGGCCCATCAGCGGGATGCGTAGGAAGCTGTGATGCATCACCAACCGCACCGGCCGGCGGATGGCACCGGCAATCAGAATCCAGTCGATGTAGGTCACGTGGTTGCTGACGATCACGGCCGGGCCTTCGTCGGGGACCCGGTCCGCACCTTCGACCTTCACGCGGTAGATCGTGTTGGAAGCGATCCAGGTGAGGAAGCGGTAGAAGAACTCGGGAATCACGGTGTAGATGTAGATCGCGATCACGGCGTTCATCACCGTGAGCACGAGGAAGGTCTCGAGGATACCGACACCCGCCCAGGACAGCCCGATGAGAAAGAGCGCGGAGAGCACCATGAAGAAGGAGGTCAGCACGTTGTTCCCCGCAATCACGCGTGAGCGCTCCGCCGCATCGCTGCGGTGTTGGATGAGCGTCTGCAGGGGCACGATGTAGAAGCCACTGAAGAGCGAGAGCAGGAAGAGGTCCAGCGCCACGCGCCACGCCCCGGGCGCCATCAGAAATTCCCACGCGCCGCGCGAGTCAAGGCTCGCCGCGGGCACCGCGAAGAAAAGGTCCAGCGAGAAGACGGTCATCCCGATAGAACCGATAGGTACGAGGCCCAGTTCAATCTTCCCGAAGGACAGGCGGTCGCAGAGGATGGACCCCACGGCGATGCCGACGGAAAAGAGCGTGAGCAAAAGCGTGATCACCTGTTCGTTGCCGTTCAGGATTTCCTTGCAGTAGGCCGGGAAGAGTGCCATCAGGCTCGCCGCAAAGAACCAGAACCACGAGATGCCGAGGATCGAGAGGAAGACCGCGCGGTTCTTTCGCGTAAGGCGGATGAGCTCGAGTGTCGGTGTGACAGGATTCCACCGGATGGGCAGCGCGGGTGCTTCCGCGGGCGTGCGCGGAATCGCGAGGCTGCTCAGGAAGCCGAGTACCGCCACGCCGATCACGCCGGCCGTCACCCACAGCCCTGCCGCCTCGAGCCCGGCCAGCGCCCCCGCTGCGATCGTGCCGAATAGGATGGCGAGGAAGGTGCCCATTTCGATCAACGCGTTGCCGCGCACCAGCGCGTGTTCGCCCAGCAATTCCGGAAGAATCCCGAATTTGATCGGCCCGAAGAAGGTGGACTGAAGACCCATCAGGAAGAGCACCGACAAGAGCAGCGGCAGACTCTCCAGCCAGAAGCCCACGGCCCCGAGTCCCATCACCCCGATCTCCGCCGCCTTGATCCACGGGATGAGCCCCGACTTGGAATACTTGTCGGCGATCTGTCCCGCGAATGCGGAGAAGAGGAAGAAGGGCAGAATGAAGAGTCCCGAGCAGATGGCGACCATCTGCGACAACGGCAAGTCACTGATGGTCAAGGACTTAAAGGCGATGAGCATCACCAGGGCGTTCTTGAAAAGATTGTCGTTGAAGGCCCCCAGGAATTGGGTCCAGAACAAGGGCGCAAAGCGCCTTCCCGTCATCAGGCCGTGTTCTTTCATGGCATGTCCTCCACTCCCCCGCAGGGATTGTTTAAGATCGAACCGTTAAGAGCTTAACATCATACTGTTAGAAAATCAACTGTTAGAACAGAATCAATCCGCACCCAATGAATGGTTACCGCTCC
>JAUIKJ010000358.1 GCA_030430835.1 Candidatus Hydrogenedentota bacterium | reverse complement strand
CGCGAGCGAAAAACTGTCTGCCGCGTCAAGGACCGTCGAATCGGTGCGCAGAAGTTCGAAAGCATTGATGGCGCCGGAATCGACCTCGCTGAACATCGGCCGCAAAGCGCCAAGGTCCACCCCCTGAAGGGTTTCGGTGCCATCATTGCGCAGAATTAAACCAAGCCCAAAAGTCTCGGCAGCCTCGACCTGGGGCGTGAGGGGATCGTCGGAAAAGACGGTCGCGGGCACAAAGTACTGCACGGTTGCCACGGGACCGGGACGAATAGTGAAGGTCTCTGGTGTGAATTCGAGGGTCTGCAGGTTGCCGTCCACACTGAAGGTGACACTGCCGCCAAAGGCGTAGCGTCCCGCAGGCGCGTCGGTATTGGGCATGACGCGCCACAGGGCCGACGCGCTCTGGTCGGCACCAAGCGCACCACTGCCGCCAATGCTCGCGATGTCCGTCAGCACGGGCGCAGCGAGCGTGAAATGATCCAGCGCATCCGCACCGGTCGCGTCGACCAGTTCCAAGGCAACGGCGATCGCGTCCGCACCCCCGGTACCGGCGGCCAACTCGACAATGAGATCAAAGGCATAGCCGGCGCGAATGTCTCGAGTCTTGGCACGCAGCGCCGCGCGGAAGCATGGCGGCTCCAAGCCACGGTTCTCGGTGACGTAGGCGGCATGTAGTGCGGCGTTGGCACGGGAATGCACGGCAATAAGATCGGCGAGGGCAAGCGGCTGGCTGAGTTGATAGCCGCCTCCAGCGGCAACGCGCTTCTTCGCATCGGTCAATACCGTATTGACGACGCCCGTGGAAAACTCCGGGCCATCCGTTCGCCAAACGGCCTGGCCAGCGACGGTCTCGGGACCGGTCTCGGACAATGGGATGTTGAGGCGATAGGTGAATGACACGGGGAACTGGTTCAGGGACGGGGGCGTGATCCAGATGAAGTTCAGCTGATCCTCTTCGCCCGGCGCGGGGAAGAGCTGCGGCGGCGTGCCGCCCACGACACCGCCAAAGGTCCAGCCCGGCGGGATGAACTCGACCAGTGCGAGGGAGCCGAGGGGTTTCTCGCCGGTGGCCGACAGTTCGATCGTAAGATCCTTGAAGAGACCGGCATTGTAGTTCGATCCACCCACCGGACTACGCTGCAGGGTGAGCACCGTTTCCTCCGGTCCCATCCCTTCACCTTCGCCTTCGCCCTCACCTTCGCCTTCGGCAGGGCTGCTCCCCTCGCCCTCGCCTTCACCTTCCGCGATGCCTTCGCCTTCGCCTTCACCTTCGCCTTCACCTTCGCCTTCCCCCTCGCCTTCACCTTCCGCACCGCCCTCACCTTCGCCTTCGCTCGGCGCCTCGCAGGCGGCCGCGAGCCGGAAGATTGGCGCGGAGGCATAGGGGCGATCGGCATCGGCCGGGGCACGAAATTCGCCGTACTGCGGCACGCCCTGAGGACAAACCTCCAGGGGCAACACCACCGCGATGGGTTCCCGGCGCTGATGTGTGCCGCCGGCGTCGGTCCAGCGGTAGTCGACTCCCGTGGGGCCAGCCACCAGGCAATCGTCGCCCCCGCCCTTGCTGAAGAGCGTGTCCACCACGCGCACGGGCACCACCACGGATTCACCCGCGGCGAGGCGGCCAATGGATTTCACGAGGGGCGTGATGGTAAAGCGCGACTGCGCCGCGAAGTGCGTCGAGACGTGCTCGGCATCGATCGCGCCCGCGTTCTGGATCGTCAGCGCGATCGTCGTTTCGGCTTCGCACAGGCCGGCGAGATCGAGTACCGGGGGGGTTACGGTCACGGCCGGCGCCGCGAGCGTGGCGTCAAGTCGCGCAAGGACGGTCGCGTCGTAGCGGCCGTCCCCGGTTGCGGGGGCGAGTGCCCATTCCTGTTGCACGAAGTCACGCGGCAAGCGAACCGCACGCGAACGCGAGATTCCCGAACGGACGCGCGCGCGGCCCCGGAAGTCGCCGTGCGCGGAAGAGGTCACGTCGAGATGGTAGAAGCCTTCGGGAATGTTGTTGAAGAGTGCAACCCCATCGGCATCGGAAAGCAGGCTCTCCACCTCGGCGTCCGTTTCTGCATCCCGCAGGACCACGCGCGCACCGGCCACGCGCGGCGCGCCATCCTGCAGGCGGGTGTACTCATCCTCGACCATGATACGCAGGCTACCGGTATCCTGATCGGTCACGTTGATGCTCAGGGGCATGGCGAGGGTTCCACCGTCGTAGATTGCCGTAATGGAATCCGAAACGCTGCCGATCGCAGTTCCTGCGGGCGGTATGAGTTGGAGGGTTACCGGAAGCGATTCCTTGGGCGCGAGGTCCACGGTATTTACCGGCGCGACGATGTACACCCAAGGCAAGGAAGGCATGCTGATGCTAACGTTTTCGGCCACGGCGCCGCCGCTGTTCGTGATGGTGAGCACCGCGAGACGCTGGTCGCCCGGGAGTGCGCCGAGGTTGACCGGAAGTGACGTGGTCAGTTGGGGTTGTGCGTTGCGCACCGTGAAGGGAAGATTGATGGCTGTGCTCGCCCCTTCGCTGGCGCTGACGGTGACCGTCAGGTCACCCCCCGGCACACTGTCGTCCGCCGCGGTAACGGTCAGGGTCAGGGTGGCGGCGGCGTCACCCGCGAGGCTGGCCGGCAGTGCTGGGACAACGGAGAGACCTGCCGGTGCCCCGCCGATCTGGACGTCGAGACCATTGAGCGTGGTATCGCCCAGGTTGCTGACGGTGATTTCAATGACTTCGGAGAATCCAGGCGCAAGGTCGATCGTGGACGCGCCGGACAGCATGACAAGTCCCGATAGGCTGAAGGTATCCTGCGCGGTCACCGGCGATGCGCCGGGGTGCCGCGCGGAGATGGTGTAGGTGCCCGCCTCGAAGGCGAGCGGCGTGAAGTCCACGGTGAAATTGCCGGCGCCGTTTGTCGTCGCTGCGAGCGTGCGGCGCACGCCCCGCAGCACCACGTCGACGGCCACGGCCACGCCGGGGGCCGGGGTGTCCCCCGTGAAGAAGTTGGCCGTACCCGACAGGGTCACGGTCGTGCCCGCGGGCGCGCTCGCCGTATCCGCGACCACGGTCGCATCGTAGTCGATCGTACCCAGGGTGATCGTGCCCACGCTTCCCGCGTTATTGTTCTCTGCGGATTCCGCCACCGCGTCGGCATCGTCTGCGACAACGATCACGAAGTAGTCGCCCGCGGCCGTACCGCCGGGGATATCAAGAAGGCCCTTGCCAGCGTATCCTGCGCCCGGAAGCACCGCATCGTCGCGGGTAACGCACCCCAGAAGAAGGTCGCCCCCATCAGCCGTTCCGTCGGTGGACAGGTAGACGCAGTCCTGCCAAGTGCCATCGGCCGC
>JAUIKJ010000357.1 GCA_030430835.1 Candidatus Hydrogenedentota bacterium | reverse complement strand
ATCGTGTTGCGGAAGTTGGCGGAAGTGGCGATCGCGCGTTGGATACGGACACGCTTTCGGCGCGGCCTGCGCTCGGGCAGGCGCGTGAAGCGGATGATGAAGCGGTCGACGCGATCGAAAAAGCGTACGACCCATTGCGGGTATCGGTGGCGCTGGCGTGCGATGCGCGCGGCGAAGCTGGCGATCCCCTTGAGTCCGCCGTAGATCGACAGCAGCACAAAGACCACCAGCACACCATCGCCGACGCGATCGAGCACCTGCGTTTCTTCGACGATCTCCAGTTGTGTCTTCGCAACGGCAGACAATTCGAAGGTCGAACGGCCGCGATCCCAGGCGTCGACCTCGTGCTCGGCGACGAAACCGATCGGCGGCAGACTCGGCATCGGGAGCCGTATCGCGGCCACGAGCACCATGGCAATCTGTACGAGGCCAAGGCCGATCCAGAACCAGGCGACGCCATCGGGCATGAGCAGTTTGCGCGAGCGAAAGTATTCGCGGAGCCCGGCGAGGCTCGTGAGCATGAGCAGACAGAGCGCGCAGACGGTGTAGATGCCCATGTAGACGGCGCCGGCGCGCACCCACGCGGGCCCACCGTGTTGGATGTAACGCAGACCGAAGGCGAAGGCGGCCATGACGGGCACCGAGAAGTAGAAGATGGCCATGCCGGGATGGCGGTTGCCGATGCGGTCGGCAGTGCTAAGCGCGGGACCGGTCGGCACATCGGAATCGGGCGCCCGGTAGCCCTCGACGGGATCGAAGGCCTCGATCTCCATCATGGGAAAGGGGTCGTTCTTGCCGCGCTTGAGCGCAGCGACCGGGGCCGTCTTCGGCTTGCCGGCCTTGGGGTCCGGGCGAAAACGCTGCTCCCAGCGCCGGGCCGTGGCGGTGAAGATGCCCACGTCACCCGCCGTGCGGTTTTCGTCAACGCAACATTCATGCGTCAAGCGGTTGACGAGCCACCAAAGGAAGATCACGATCGCCATGTTGAAGGCCGTGGCGACGTAGGGGTTGTCGTTGAGGAAGGTCTTGGCGACGGACCCGACGTCGTACATGCCGGTGGTGGCGAAGGTGTACATTCCGATGGCGGCGGCGAGACCACCCATATAGAGGACCGACTCGCCGGACCCATCACGCGCGATGAGACGGTTGAGCGCAACGACGCCGAGAATGAAGTTGAAGGCGACGAAGCGCAGGTTTCCGTCGTGGACCGCGGTGAAGACATAGCGCACGTCGAGCAAAAAGAAGACGACCGCATAGACCATCGCGAGAATCAGGACGGGCGTGAGCACATCGATCAGCGTGTCGTTCCAGGTGCGCGGAGGCGTATGCTCGACGGGCCGCAGGTCGCGCTTGAGCGAGGCGAAATCCGTCGGGGCGAGCGCCTTGGGCGCCGTGGCCTTGATCTCGGTCACCGCGGCGGAAGTCATCAGAGACTCAAAGTCGGTGGGGCCGTCCTGCGTAGCCGCCGCCGCGGCCTCGGCCTCTTGCCAGGCCTTGCCGGATTCCGGTTGCCAGGGATCGCGCCGGGTCATGGGCGGCGATCCGGGCACAACCCTTTCAGGGTTGGGCGGGGTGCGGCGTGTACCCAGGGTAGCCTCCCTCCGGTCGGCAACGCTGGGCTGTAGGGCGCAACCCCGTTGGCGTTGAAGACACGCGTTCCAGCGTTATCTTGAGAACGGCGGGCGGTGGGGGGAATCCACCAACGCGCGGCAATGGCACTGGCCTTCCAAGCAACGTGAGCACAAAATTTGCTGACAAGATGACCGGGGCCGCCCCAAACCGTCATTCCCGCGAAAGCGGGAATCCAGCAACGCGAGTCGATGACGTGATGCGTGAAGTAGACATCGTACGCGACGGTGATCGCTCGGGGGCTTGCTCCCGCGATTGCCGGGATAGCGATTAGCCCCGAGCGAATTCGCCGCGCTGGTGGATTCCCGCTTCCGCGGGAATGACGCTGGGGGGCGCGGGTCGTGTTGAAATCCGAGTTGGCACGACGTCCGGGGGCGCGGGTCGTGTTGAAATCCGAGTTGGCACGACGTCGGGGGGCGCGGGTCGTGTTGGAATCCGCGTGATGGCTGCGTACGCTGGCCAGGCGGGAGCCTGGCGGTCCCACGGGGGTGGCCGCATTCGCTGGATGCCTATGGTCGATTGGATGGGTGGCCCGGGGAACCCGTATACGACGGCGGATGCCCTGCGATACCGGAAGCGCGCGGCTCATTGTCCAATCCTCGCAGGGGAGATCTCGTGCAGGCTGCGCTCGTGTTCGATGTGGAGGCAGGCGATCTCGTGCTGCGCAAGAAGCGCAGCCGCCTCGGGGTAGTTGCGGCTGTCGTTGATATAGAAGACCGTCACATTGAAACCGGCGAGTTTCATGGAGCCCAGGGTCACCGCCAATCGCTCATCCACCTGCGGGACGATGGGCAGCAGCGCCGCGTCGCGCGGGAGGCCGTGATACTCGGAGAGGACCATGCCGACGCAGTCGAGCCCGCGCCCCGGCAACACGCGCGCGAGGTTCTCGATAATCTGCTGCGCCTGCATCGGCGTGCGCGCGGTGCGCACGGAAAGCGGGCTGATGCGCGTGCTCGCGTCCTCCTCCCCCACGTTGTCGTCCGCCTCGAAGCGGGTGAAGGCCTGCTGCGCGACGCCTTCGTACTTCGCCACCTCGGCCGCGTCCCGCGCGTTGGTGATCATACCGACCTGTTCGCCGGACATCTGGAGCAGGTACGCGATGGACGCGGCGGTGGTGATGGCGAGTTCGATGCGCTCTTCCTTGCGTTCGGGGAGGTAGCTCTCTTCGTGGAGATCGAGGAAGAGGGTACCGCCGGAGACGGCGGCGGGCTCGTGGGTCTTCACGTGCAGCGCGCCGGTGCGCGCGGTGGCCTTCCAGTGGATCGTGTTGATGGGATCGCCGGGAACGTATTCGCGGATGCTGTTGATGCGCGTGGGGTCTTCGTAGATCTTGTTGCGCACGCGGACGGGGCCCTGCGGGCGTTTGGACGCGATGTTGAAGGTATCGATATAGGCAACGGTCGGCAACACGGAGACGTAGTCCTGCCGCTCGCCGGTGCGGAAGCGCTTCTGCAGGCCGAAGAGATCGCCGGATTCCATCAGCAACGGGCCGATGCGGTGGTAGCCGCGGCGCGGGCAGGTGAGCGTGTACTTCAGCTCCAGCGATCGCCCCGGCATCAGAACCGCCAAGCGCTTGTTCTCGCCGTAGCACGGAAAGTCCGCGGGGTGGTAATCCTCCAGAAAAATCCACGGAATGGGCCAGCCACGGTTGTTCGTCACCTTCACCGTGACCTCGGTGTCCTCGCCCTGTTGCAAAGTCGTCGTCGTAATCCCCCGCTCACA
>JAUIKJ010000356.1 GCA_030430835.1 Candidatus Hydrogenedentota bacterium | reverse complement strand
TGGCCACGCCGTGTCGCGTTGCGGCCGGCACGTCGATGTTGTCATAGCCGACGGCCATCGTGGCGACGACCTTGAGCTGCGGCCCGGCGGCTTCGAAAAACGCGTCGTCGATCGCCTCGGTCAACAGGGCCAGCACCGCCTCCGCACCTGCGACCGCGTCCAACAGGGTGTCCCGTGGTATCGGCTCGTCGCTGGCGTATTGCCGCACGGCCGCGGCGCCGAAGGCCTCCGTCAGCATTGTGGATGCTTCGCCCGGCAGGTTGCGCGTGATGAATATGCGGCTCATGGCATGGCGCCCTTCGCGGTTCGCGCGGCGCTGTAGCCTTCCCGAATCCTTCGTTCCGTCTCGGCCACGTCGGCCAGCTGGTTCACAGGGAGGATGAATGCGCTCGCGCCGCCCAGCCAGAGGAACAGGTGCTTCGGCGTCCGCGCAATTTCCTTCACGCCGCTCCACGCCAGCCGGCCCGTGCCGTGCTGGTTCCGGATGATCACGCCTTCTCGTGCGAAGCTGTAGCTCACCGGGTCGAGCAACTGCTTCCGGTCACCGAATCGCAGGGACATCCGCTGCAAGGTCGGACGAATGTACCACAGGAAAAAGCTGTAGCCCCCGCCGATCACCACCGCCGAGATCGCCATGTAGACCGCATAGCGCTCGCGGTGCATGATTCCGTTCTTCGGGTCATACATTTCGCTCCACGCGAAGGCGACGAAGAGCAACACGCCCAGCGCGTAGAGCTTCCGCATCTTCTTCCGGCCCTCCGGCGTGCGCCGGTGATACCACGCGCTGAACGCGACGTAGTCCTCCGGTGTCAGCTGGATCGCGACCTGGTGTTCGCCCTCCGCCATGCCGCGCCCTAGACGTTGTAGGTCGACGATGCCGTCGTGCCGCCGCGTCCCGTCCAGTTCGTGTGGAAGAATTCGCCGCGCGGCTTGTCCACGCGCTCATAGGTGTGCGCGCCGAAGTAGTCGCGCTGCGCCTGAAGCAGGTTCGCCGGGAGCCGGTCGCAACGGTAGCCGTCGAAATAGGCCAGCGCACTGCTGATCGCCGGCACGGGGATACCCAGTTCCACCGCAGAAACCACCACGCGCCGCCAGCCGGCCTGCGCCTTGGCCACGGCATCCACGAAGAAGGGATCGAGCAACAGATTCACCAGTTCCGGATTCTTGTCGAAGGCCTTCTTGATCTCGCCGAGGAAGGCGGAGCGGATAATGCAGCCGCCGCGCCACATGAGCGCGATGCCGCCATAGTTCAGGTTCCAGCCGTTTTCTTCCGCCGCCGCGCGCATCAGTTGATAGCCCTGTGCATAGCTGACGATCTTCGAGGCATAGAGCGCGTCGCGCAGATCGTTCACAAACGCGGCCTTGTCACCGCTGAAGGTGCTGGTCTCACCCTTGAGCACCTTTGCCGCGTCCACGCGTTCATCCTTGATCGCCGAGAGGCAGCGCGAGAATACCGCCTCACCGATCAGCGTCAGTGGCTGACCAAGGTCGAGCGCCGCGACACCCGTCCACTTACCCGTGCCCTTCTGGCCCGCGGTATCCAGGATCAGGTCGACCGTGGCGTTGCCGTCCTCGTCTACGTGCCCGAGAATGTCGCGGGTGATCTCGATGAGATAGGAATCCAGCACCCCCTGATTCCACTCGTTGAAGACCGCGTGCATCTCGGCGTTGCTCATGCCCAGGCCCTGCTTCATCAGCTGGTAGCCCTCGCAGATGAGCTGCATGTCGCCGTACTCGATGCCGTTGTGAACCATCTTCACGAAGTGGCCCGCGCCGTCTTCGCCCACCCAGTCGCAGCAGGCTTCGCCGCTGTCGGTCTTGGCGGAGATCGCCTGGAAGATCTCCTTCACGTGCGGCCAGGCATCCGGGGAGCCGCCCGGCATGATCGAGGGGCCCTTGAGCGCGCCCTCTTCGCCGCCGCTCACGCCAGTGCCGACGAAGAGCAGGCCCTTGCCTTCGAGTTCTTCGGTGCGGCGAATGGTGTCGGGAAAGTGGCTGTTGCCACCGTCGATGATAATGTCGCCCGGCTCCAGGAAGGGCACGATTTGTGCAATGAAATCGTCCACCGGCTGACCGGCCTTCACCAGCATCATCACCTTGCGCGGACGTTCCAGACTTGCGCACAACTCTTCGATGCTGTGGCATCCCTTGAAGTTCTTGTCCTTCGCCCGGCCTTCGATAAAGGCGTCGACCTTCTCGACCGTGCGGTTGAACACCGCCACGCGATAGCCCCGGCTCTCCATGTTCAACACCAGGTTTTCGCCCATCACCGCCAGACCAATCAGGCCGATATCACAAAGTTTCTCGCTCATGTGTTTCCTCGCAGAAGGTTATCTTGATGAAACTGCGACAGTCCGGAGGCAGTGGTCCATCAAGGCCGGATTCTAGAATTCGATACGGTGTCCGCCGCCAGCGCAGCCTCAATCCAGGGTGACTTCGCATACGCGGGCCTTCGGGCCCAACCGAAGCGTAGTGTGTTTCAAGCACAACGCAATGGCCGCTTTGATAGTTGCCAATGCGTCCGATTCCGTTGTGCCGGCCGATGCGCAGCCGGGCAACTCCGGACATCACGCCGCGAAGTCGCCCGTTTCGGGATCGGGTTCTAGCGCTACGCGCCCGTTCATGTTGCGTTGCTCGCGTGGACGCGGTGAGTATAGCACTGGCCTAGGGCCGGAATCCCGCCGCGCGCCGTTCTTCCTGGGGGCGCCGGAAGTGGTGGGTCAAGTATTTTGTTTCACCTCCGACCACGACCGGGGACACCGCGATGAGTTCCCAGCCCTCCGCGCCAAGTTCGTTCAGCCGCTTGTCCAGGTCCATGTCATTGACGTAGCCGTGGTCCAGTTCCTGCGGTAGCGTCTTGTATTCCCACTTGCTCACGGGGATCCCTTCGGGTGGTACGGTCTAGATGGTGTAGGCCGGCAGCTTCTTCTCCGCGAAGATCGGCTTGAAGCGGGTGTGACGCTGGCGGCCGTTGATGACCGGCACACTGGCCCAGTCCTCGCCGATAAGCGGCTGCGCGTAACGGATGAAATCATCCGTCACGTCCACCTTGTTCTCCGCAATCCACTCCTTGGGGAAGGTGCGCTCGGAATTCGCCACGGCCTCCAGGGGGACCTTGTCGTAGTCCACAGCATAGATGAATCCGGGCCGCCGGAGAATCGTGGACATCCAGCCGTTCTCGCCGCTATGCGCAATCTCGACGGCTTTCTGGCCCACCTTGTAGGCCTCGTCCAGATCGACGATGGAGGCGTAGAGGCAGGTGTCGCGCTGGTCCGTCCCGTACACCTGGCCGCGCGCCGCGCCACGGGCCGCGAGCCCACGCTCATTCAGCATGTTCACCACCATCTGGGCC
>JAUIKJ010000006.1 GCA_030430835.1 Candidatus Hydrogenedentota bacterium | reverse complement strand
GGGCTCGATCCGGGCCAGCGCCTTGCGCTTGCCCTTGGGCCGGGTATAGGCGGTCAGCCCCTCCCATCCGCCTTCGCGGCCAAAGCCGCTTTCGCGCACACCGCCAAACCCGGCGGCGGCGTCAAACAGGTTGGTTGCATTCACCCAGACCACACCCGCGACCAGTTTCGGTGCGATGTCGAGCGCCAGGTTCACGTTCTCGGTCCAGACCGTGGCGGCCAGCCCATAGCGGGTGTTATTGGCCAGTTCCACCGCCTCCTCGTTCATGAAAGCGCTGTTCAACAGGTTCAGCGCCTGTGCCGGTTGCGTGGTCGCGAAGCGCACCGGGCAGGTCGCGTCGGTGTCGGCCAAATCGAAATCGGACAACAGCGGATGCAGGAGCGAACGTTTCACCTTGATGTAGACGCTGCGCCGGGTGTGTTCTTCTTCGGGCGACTGCCCCCAGACTTCATCCGGGCGCGACGAAGTCGCCAAGACCTCGGCCGGCAAGGGCGGAAATACGCTCGGGCCGCCCACCTTCGGATTCAGCGTGCCGTTCACGGCGAGGATCGAATCACGAATTTCCTCGGCACGCAAGCGGCGCATGTCGAAGCGCCAGAAAAGATTGTTCGCCGGATCGGCCGCGTAGGCGGCGTCGTCAAAGGTCGAGGACATCTGGTAAGCGTTCGACCCCATGATCAGCCGGTGCATGGCCTTCATGCTCCAGTCACGTGCCACGAATTCGGCCGCAAGCCAATCCAGCAGTTCGGGATGGGTTGGCGGGTCGCCGCCGAGGCCATAGTTGTTTGGAGATCGCACGATGCCACGACCGAAGTGGTATTGCCAGAGGCGGTTCGCCATGACGCGCGCGGGCAGGGGATTTTGCGGGTGCACCAGCCAATTCGCCAGCGCCAGACGGCGGCCCGTGCTTTCGGCACCCGCATCGCGTGCGGGCACGACAAACTCTGGCGCGTGCAGATATTCGGGGAAGCCGGGTGCCACCTTGTCACCGGGCACGTGCGGGTTTCCCCGCAGGAGAACGAAAGTGTCCGGTGCCTCGGCGCCGTACTCTTTGACGGCGGGCGCATAACGGCCACCGGGCACGATATGTGCCCGGCGCTGCTTCAGTTTCTCGAGCAGGAACGCGTGCCTGCGGCGCTCCGCATCATCGAGCAATTCCTCGCCCCGGGCCGCCATCAGCGCGGGCACGTCGAGCGCCTTCTCCTCGATGGAGAGCCGCCGATCGTCGAAGCCGGGACCGGACCAGCGCACGTCGAGGCCCAGCCCACCGACCCCCTGGAAATAGTCCAGGCGAATTGCGTGACTACCCTCTTCGAGCGGCAGGGTGCCGGTGATGGGTTTGCCGATACCACGCACCTCATCAAGTTCGACCACCACCTCGCCGTCGATGGCCAAGCGTGACCCATCGTCGGAATCGAGCGCGAACGTGTATTCCCCTGGCTCAGTTACGACAAGGCTGCCCTCGAATACGAAGCCGAAGGACTCGTTGCGCGATCGCGGCCCCAGGTCAAAGAAACCGTGTTCGAGTGTCCCCTGCTCTTCCGGAAGCAACATGTCGAAGTCTGGAATCTGCGTCCAGGTATCGCGGAAGAACTTATAGCGGAGTCCGGTCATGCTCGGTGCGTCGCCGCTGCCCGCCGCCTGGGCGTCCGCGGCGCGCAGCCGTTCGACGAATCGGGTTTCGATGTCCCGGATCTCGCGCTCGATCTTCCCGATTTCCCGGCGGTGTTCACGGGTCTTGCGCGCGTACTCCGCCTCTTCATCGGCAGTCATGATACTGCGCAGAATGTCTGTCCCGTGGGTGTTCCGCCCGAGTTCCGTGATGTTATGGAAGATCGCAAGCAGCTTGTAGTAATCGGTCATCGGGAAGGGGTCGATCTTGTGATCATGGCAGCGTGCGCACCCCATCGTCAGACCGAGGAAAACCTGGCTTGTGGTGTCCACGACCCCGTCCAGCACGTCATACTTGCCCTGCGCCGCGTCCGCCGGTTCGTCGTCCCAGATGCCCAGTCGGTAGTAACCCGTGGCCACGATCTGATCTGGTCGCCGCTCGGGGAGTTCGTCCCCCGCGATCTGCTCGCGCACGAACTGGTCGTAGGGCTTATCCCGGTTAAAGGCATCGATGACGTAGTCGCGATAGCGCCACATGTCCGTCTTGTCGGAGTCTCGTTCGTAGCCATGCGTTTCGGCATAGCGCACGAGATCCAGCCAATGGCGCCCCCAGGTCTCGCCGTAGTGCGGAGAGTCGAGGAGTTCGTCGACCAATGCCGTCCACACTTCGCTGTAGGATCGGGGATCATTCACGTAGGCCGCGACCGCTTCCGGTGTGGGCGGCAACCCGGTGAGGTCATAGTAGGCCCGTCGAATCAGTTCCTGGCGGGTTGCCGGTGGGGCGGGGCGCAATCCGGCCTGCTCAAGTTTTTGGTAAATGAAGGCATCGATCGGGTTCTGTTGCCACGCGGGATCGGCGACCACTGGCACTTCCGGGCGTGTCACCGGCTGAAAGGCCCAGTGCTTTCGGCCGGCCTCGGCACGCGCATCGTCGGCGGCATCCCCAAAAACGATCTCGGCTTCATCGGTCATCGGGATGCCGCGCTGCACCCACTCGGTCAGAACATCGATCTCATGCTGCGGCAGTTTGCCCTTCGGCGGCATCTGATGGTTTTCATCGCGGTAGCTCAACATGTGCAGCAGCAGGCTGGTTTCCGGCAGGTTCAGATCCACCGCCGCGCCGCGGTCGCCGCCACGCAGCAGGCCTTCCCGGGCCGTCAGCCACAGGTTGGCCTTGGGATGTTCACTGCCCCCATGGCATTTGATGCAGTGCGCCTCGAGCACGGGCTTCACTTGCTGCTCATAGAAGGCCGCGTCGTCTGCCACGGTATCGGCACCGGCCGGCAACAATGCCGCAAGGCATTGAATAGAAACGACAATCGCACTCCGTTTCAGATGCATGAAAACTCCTGCGCGGGAATGACGAGACTCGGGTGTTTTCGGTCCGACCATGCCCATCAACTCAGCACAGTTGTGTATCGCTCTCAGCCACATGCGAATATCCCGTCCAAATCGCTATGATGCCCGTAGTTTTTCTTGAGTTCCTATATTAGCGTATCGTTCGTGCGGATGCACGGGCACGGGGAGAATCGACCGGCATGGCCTTACGCGTGCACCTAGGACACCTGATTTCGACCGCATTGATCGCGGCAGCGGTTTTGCCCGGACCCGCCCAAGCGGATTCGGATTCGCCGAAATTCGTTCTGGCGGATGGACTTGCGCTGGATCTGGTCGTCCGTGATCCAGCAGTGCAACAACCGGTATACCTCACTTTCGATGCCCGTGGCCGCATGTGGGTGGTTCAGTACTTGCAATTCCCCTTCCCGGCTGGGCTTGAGGTCGCGGGGCACGATCAGTACTGGCGCATTCAGTACGCGAACTTCCCGCCCCCGCCCCCGCCCCACGGCCCCACGGGCAAGGACAAGATCACCATCTTCGAAGACCGCGACGGCGACGGGCAATTCGAGCACAGCAAGGATTTCGTCACCGGGCTCAATATTTGCACCGCGGCGCTGCCCGGCGACGATGGTGTATGGGTACTCAATCCGCCTTACCTTCTGTTCTACCCCGACGCGAATCGAGACGACATTCCGGATTCGGATCCCGAAGTACACCTGGAGGGCTTCGGTCTGGAAGACATGCATGCGGTCGCGAACAGCCTGCGCTGGGGTCCGGACGGCATGCTCTACGGTTGCCAGGGCAGCACCTGCACGGCAACCATCAAACGCTACGGCGTCGACGAGCCGGGGCTGCATTTCACCGGGCAGTGCATCTGGCGCTACGACACAAAGGCCCGCACCTTCGAACTCTTCGCCGAGGGCGGCTACAACAATTTCGGGATCGCGATCGACAACCAGGGCCGCATGTTCACGGGTAGCAACGGCGGCGTCATCGGGGTGCACTATGTGCAGGGCGGATACTACCGCAAGACCTGGGGCAAGCACGGCCCACTGACGAACCCCTATGCCTTCGGTTATTTCATGGAGATGGACGACGAAAGCAGCCGTGCGAAGCTTTCGCAGGCCATGATGATCTACGACGACGTGGTGATGCCGGAGCGCCTCCGGGGCGATCTGCTCGTCGCGCGCGTGATGCAGGGACGCATCGACCGCTGCGAACTCCGTCCGGATGGGTCCACCTTTTCCGCCCACGAAGTCGAGGCCTTGCTCAGCACGGAAGACGAGCATTTCCGTCCGGTCGACATGAAGCTCGGCCCGGACGGCGCGGTATACATCGCGGACTGGTACGACACAAACGTGACCTGGAACGTCTCCGCCGAAGGGGATCGCACCGATCGCCAGACCGGGCGCATCTACCGCCTGCGCGCGGCGGACGCGCCGGCCGCACAAGCCCAACCCGACCTCACGACGAAGGCTGCGGAAGAACTGGTTGGACTGTTGCAGCATCCCAACCGATGGATACGCGAAACAGCGCGGCACGAGTTGAAGGGCCGCGGCGAGACCTGGCCGATACCGGGCTTCATGCGGACGCTCTCGGAATCCGCGGGTCAGGACGCCTTGGAGGCGCTTTGGACCGCCTACGCCTGCGGCGGGTTTACGCCGCCCTTCGCCCGGGCGCAACTGAAACATCCGGATCCCTATGTGCGCCTGTGGACTGTGCGGCTGCTCGGTGAAGGGGATCAGATTGACCCCGCGACGGCGCAAATGCTGGTGACCCTTGGACGCAACGAGAAGCACCCGGAGGTGCGCAGCCAACTCGCGGCCACCGCCCGGCGTCTCGGTCTCGCGCGGGGGCTGCCGGTGACCGATGCGATGGTCGCGGCGCGTGACACCGGGGACCTCGCCGACCGGCACATTCCCCTCTTGCAGTGGTGCGTTGGGCGGATGATCAATTGCGCGACGGCAATGCGCCACTATTCATGGAAACCATCCTGCCGCGCATGGCACAACGGCTCGCGGCCGAGCAAGACTTCACCGGGCTGGTGCAACTCTTTGCCGGGGTCCACGATGAACAGGCCTTCAGTGCGGCCCTCGCCGGGATGGCCGAAGGCCTGCCCGCCGATGCCGCCGACCAGGTGTCCGAGGACTTTGCGGCATGGCTGGACGCCTGGCTGACCGAGCGCCCGGAAGACACGGGGCTGTTGGCACTTTCCATCCGCCTGCGTCGGCCTGCGGCCGAGTCGCGCGCCTTCGCCCGGCTCGATGGCGACGCGGCAGACGACGCGGAGCGCGTGGCCCTGATCGAGGCACTGAGCCGCACCCGGCGCCCGGCGCACCTGGACCGCTACCTCGCGTTGCTGGAAACGGATCATCCCGTGCGGGTGCGGGAGGCGGCGCTCGCCGCCCTGCAGCACTACGGTGATGATGCGGTCGCCACGGCCGTAATCGCGCACTACGCCAACCTGCCTGGCGCGTTGCAGCAGCGTGGGCTGTCCATGCTGACCTCGCGTGCAAACTGGTCCACGCGCCTGCTGGACGCCGTGGAGCAGGAAGCCCTTCCCGCCGCGGCCGTGGCGCCAGACCTCGTGGCCAATCTCAGACGGCTCAATGACCCAGAGATTACTGCGCGCACCACGGCAATCTGGGGACACATCCGCCGCAGTCCGCAAGAGATGATGGCACGGATGAGCGCGGTCCGCTCGGTGCTGCTGCATGGGGAGGGCCAGCCGGATGCGGGCCGCGTACTCTTTGCAGAGACCTGCGCGAAGTGCCACGTGCTCCATGGCGACGGCCGCGCCGTCGGCCCGGAGCTGACGGGCCTGGAACGCGACAACCGCGAATACCTGCTCCAAGCGATCATCGACCCCAGCAGCGTCGTGCTGCCGGAGTACTTGGGCACGATTCTTACCGCGGAGGCGGAGGACGAATTCGGCGTCGGCGAACAGATCCTGACCGGCTTTGTGGTGGCGGAAGACACACACAGCATCCGAATGGTGGATTCCGCCGGAAACGAGCAGGAGATTGCGGCCGCAAAGGTCAAGTCACGCCGTCCGATGGAACTGTCCATCATGCCGGAGGGACTGCTGTCCGGCATGAGCGACGCCCAGGTACGCGACCTCTTCGCCTACCTCCAGCATGACGCCCTATGAGCTGTGCCCCCATGCCGCATGAAGCGGCCTATCCTGTGCTGGGTGTCCCCCTTCGTATTCGCACGAACGACTCCCGGATCCAGGATCTCTGTGCGCGGCTCTTCGGCTACTGGCGGGAGATCGACAATGCGGTCATTGATCCGGTGCACACGGCCACACTCGACCTCGTCGTGGAATCCGAGGCAACCGCGCCACCTCTGGCCGGCCGAATCCGCTACCGCTACCACGAAGGTACCGTGCTCGGCAGCGGGCCGGGCATTCTGTTGCACGCGGATCGCCGTACCGGACGGGGATTGGGCTTTATTCATCCGCATGCACTGAACGATGCGTTGCTGCTGCGCCGCTATGTCATCGAGTTCAGCGCGTTGCTGTTGACGACACGGCACGATCGTGCGCCAATACATGCGGCGGCGGTCGCCGCGAACGGAACGGTACTGCTGCTGGCCGGGCCGAGTGGAGGCGGCAAATCGACCTTGCTCTACGGCTTGCAGCGCGCGGGCGTTCCGATCGTCGCCGAGGAATCGGCCTGCATCGCGTGCGCGGATACGCTACGGGTCTGGGGGCACGTGTCCGGAATCGGCCTTTCGCCGGAGGCCGTGCAGCATTTCCCGGAGCTGTCCGGCCTGAGTACGCGCCAAATGCCCAATGGAAGGACGAAGGTCTTCGTGGATCTTGCCGGTACCGCGGGCGATCGCCGACCGGGCACCGCCACCGGAAAGTTCATCCTCTGCATCCTTGAGCGCTATGGCAGCCCGCTGCCCCTGCTCCAACCCTTGTCGCGGGAAGCCGCGGCCAAGATCCTGATGCGCACCCGCGAACCCGGGCTGGAGCACTACGGTGACACGGCGCACGCAGTGGATGCATTGGTCCGCGAGGCGGAATGTCACCAGCTGAGCACGGCGATGCCGGTGGCGCGTTGCGTGGACGCGTTACGGGCGCTGCTGCAGGATTGAGCAAGGCGCTACGGCGGCGGGGCTTCAGCCCTCGCCGAGGTGGCTCTCGTAGAAGTCGCTGAAGGACGGCACGTCCTTACCGGCCATCATGGCATCCATGTGGGCGAGGCCGGTGCGCGGGTGCTTGTTGAGAATACCCGTCACCATGTAGGGCATCTCGTAACCCCAGCGCAATTCTTTGTGCAAATCCATGAAGTACTTCTCGACGAGGTCGAGGGCTGGCGAGAGGTTGTACTTCGGATTCTTCAGGAAGCCGAGCAGCAGTTCGGTGGTGCAATTGCCCGCGGCGCGGCCCATGCCATAGATGCTGCCGTCGAGGTAGTTGATGCCCTTGATGATGCCTTCGACCGTGTTCGCGAACGCGAGCTGCTGGTTGTTGTGGCAGTGAATGCCGACTTCCTTGCCGCTCGGCTTGAGGATGTTCAGGTACTTCTCGGCGAGGTAGTGGATCTGCTCGGAGTAGAAATAACCGAAGGAGTCGACGAGGTAGACGACTTCGAAGTTGGTGTCGGCGAGTTGGCGCAGCGCTTCGTCGAGGTCGGGTTCGATAACGTGCGACGCGGCCATGATGTTCACGCTCACTTCGTAGCCCATCGCCTTGACGTGGTTGCCCAGATGGATCGCCTTGTCGACGTCTTTCGCATAAGTCGCTACGCGGATCATGGAGACGATGGAGTCGGCCTTGGGCAGGAAGGCGTCGTAGTCCGTACGGCCCACGTCGCACATAATGGAGATCTTGGTGCCGGGTGCTTCGAAGGCCACGTCGCGGAGATCTGCTTCGTCACAGAAGCGCCAGGGACCATGATTCTTCGGATCAAACTCGGACTTGTCCGCACGGTAGCCCAGTTCGACGTAGTCCACCCCGGCCTCGACCAGCCCCGCGTACAGATCGCGGACCAACTGGCGGTCAAATTCCCAGTTGTTCATCAGTCCGCCGTCGCGGATGGTGCAATCCATGATCTTGATTTCGGGACGGTACATTACACGACTCCTGCAAAAAAGGGGGATAAACGAGACGGAAAGCCCGCTATTCTAGCGATCGGCGCGGCTTTAAGTCAAAGCCTGCCCGGGTCAGGGTTGCGCGCGCGAATCGGGGTTTTGGCGTAGATATTCGTGGATGGGGATATCGTCGACGAAGAGGTCTTCGATTACGGCCTGCCCCGCGTGGATTCGCACGGTAATGTAAGCTTCCGCACGGTTATCGCGCCGCCCCTGACGGTAAGCCTGCTCCGCGCGGGGCGCGGCATCTTCCTCCATGTAGAAGCGGGTGAAGGGATACTCCATCCAGACCTGCTGGTCGCGACCGCCGTACACCCGCGCCTTGAAGTAATCTCCCGACGACGGTCGCTGCAACACGACGTCTTCCACCACCGCGAACCCCGCGTCGTCCGGGCGAACCACGACATAGCCCTCCTGACGCGTTGTCGGTAACTGCACGCCCTTGGGGTGTTCGATGCTTTCAGTGCCGAAACCCAAACTCACGTAACGGCCCCGGTATGCATCGTAGGGATCCACGGGATTGGCGCGAAACTTGTACAGGGTGCCGCGCTGCAACACCTTCTCTCGAGTCTGCGTCATTTGGAGCGGTACGAGGATCTGCACCAGGACGACGAGGGCGAAACAGCCGAGCTTGAAGGAGACGGTCTTCATGCGCGCGCCTCCCGCCGGACGAGATAGAGGTTTGTGACCAGAAAGAAGACACCCACCAGAATAAAGGCCAGGCCGCGGAAGAGAATGGGCAGGTCCGCATCGAAGAAGCGGAAGACGGCCAACAACGCGATGCTAAGCAGACCATAGTTCGCCATCGCAAGCGCACCGCGCTGAAATCCGGTATAGAGCAAGCCCACTCCGGATACGAAGAGGTAGAGGTTCATCAGCACGATTGGCAGCACATCGGTCTGGGTGAACAGCGCCACCGCGAAGGCAACCACCGTCAGCGCCGGCAGCGCGAGGGCGAAGGCATTGTAGATCCAGTCGCGGGCGCAGTTTCGCCAGGCGAGCAACAGCGCCAGGGCCGGCGCGAGGACGCCGAGCAGGTTGTCCTGCAGCACCGCCCAGGTGGCGAATGCGCCGTCACGATAGGCACGGTCCCGCACAAGGTCGCGCCAGGGGGAATCGAAACTGAGTATCAGCGCGATGATCAACAGTCCGCCGCAGCCGAACCAGAGGAAGGGATTGCGCACGCCACGTGCGGGCCAAGCCGGCGCCAGCAACAGGAGTATCGCGAAATAGGCGGTGTAGATGACCATCCACAACCCGGGCTGCGCCCGCTCCAGCACGAGCCCAATCCCGATCGTGAAATACAGGACAAGCGCACGCGCGAGCAGATTCGCTCGAACACCGCCGGGATTCGCGCGCCAAGCGAAGAATGCGTGTGGCAGGATCAGCAGCGTGAGCGGCCAGAAGCCGAGCACGCTGTGCGTCGACAGGCCGAACTGTACGTTCCCGGCCCAGACGAGTACGCCGACGAGATAAAAGATCGCGCCGGTGGTGCTGTTGAAGAGGTAGACCAGGGGAATGAAGAGCAGGATCCAGGTCAGGTAGAACGCGCTGAGGTTGGCCGGCAGGTGATAGACCTGACCGACAATCGCGATGGACGCGCCGATTCCCGCGCCAATAAAAAGGGTGACGCCCTCGCACCAGGCCACGGAATGCGCACGGCGCAGGAGCACCCACGCGCCGATCCCCTGCCCCACCAGCAGCGGTGCCAACGCGATGGCCACGCGCACGGGACGGCTGAACATATCCCAATTGTGGGCGATGACCAGGATGACCCCGGAACCGATGAGCGCGGCGCCGAGGGTTGCAAACATGACGAGCGCGATGCCGCTGCGGGAAACGGGTTTCGCCTCGCCGTAATGCGCGCGCAGCCGTGCTGCCGCATCCGGCGTGAGCACGCCCGCGTCCAGGAGACCGGGGAGTTCCCCATATAGCCATCGAAGATGGTGTCCGTTCATTCGCCCACCCTTGCTGCATCAACAGCAGGATAACACAACGCTCGGTTGCCCGCTACGAGTCAGAACGAATCTTCATCTCCTTGGCGAGTGCCACGCCGTCGCGGACATTGCTTGCGGTGCAGACGGCGTACTCGTCCTCGACCGCGGAAACTTCCAGCTTGGCGACGGGCTTCTGGCGGTGCGCGATGACGCGGCCGCCGACCTCGACGGGATCGCCCTCGACGAGTACCGTGAAGCGGTCCCCCACCTGCACGCCGTGCTTCTTGCCGAGGCCGATAAGGATATTGTCCGGATCGCTGACGTCGGCGATGACGCCTTTGAGCTCACGGCCATCGGCAAGTTTCGCCAGGGTCTCCGACACGGCGCCATCAACGGCGGCCAAGGGGTTCCGGGCATCGAGGCTGTAGGAGGCCTGATGAAAGATGCTGGTCGTTTCCGTATCCACGAAGCGGAGATACATCAGGGTGTCTCCCCCCACCTGCGCGAAATCGATGAAGCCGAGCAGACCCGCTGAGAGAACACGGCCAAGCTGCTGCTGGGTCGATGCGTCGGCGAGTTCGGAGCTGCCGAGGTTGAGTTCCTGCAGGAGCTCGGCAAGCATCTCGCGCTCCACCACCTGCACGCGGCCGTCGCTGTTCAGGCGCGCTTCGAGTTCGCGCTGGAGGACAACGTTCGTGCCGGCGCGCGGGAAGAAGGCTTCGCTGTTGCCCGGCAAGAGCGCCAGCACCAGCGGGCGCGTGGTCCAGGAATCGACCGCGTCCAGCGCGCCGGAAGCCTTCATCTCCGTAAAGCGCGCCGCGAGATCGGTGATCTGGGACTGAATGAGTTCCTGGCGCTTGATGTCGTTCGCTTCTTCCAGTTCCCGCGAAACCTGCTGCAGCATCGCCAGCACGAGCGGGTCGTCCGCGCGCACATCGGCGGCCTTCTGGAGGACGGCCTGCGCGGCGTCGAGATCGCCCTGTTCGCGGTGCACCGCGCCTTCATTGCTCAGCGCGACCACGTTGTAGGGGTCGAGCGAAACGGCCTGCTGGTATTTGCCGACGGCGGCATCGGGATTGCCCTGCGCCTGCTCGAGACGGCCCTGTGCATTGACCGCGGCCGACTTCTGCCACGCGCGCTCCGCGCTGTCCGGCGCATCGCCCAGGGCGGCGGCGGCCTTCTCGAAGTCGCCGCTGCGCATGTAGGCCTCGCCCTTGATGGCCTGCGCATAGCCCGTGCCCGCGTCGTCGGCATAGCCCACTGCCGCGTCGTAGTCGCCGCGCTCCAGCGCGACCTTCGCGAGACCGGTCTTGGATTCTATCTCGCCGAACTCCAATTCCGCCTCGTCGAGCTTGCCTTCGGCGGTGAGGATGAAACCCTTCAGTTCCTTGGCGTCGCTCGTGCTTTCACCCTTTTCGATGGCGTCGGCGGCGGCATCCAGCGCCTGGGTCTTGCCCTGCTGGAACCAGTTCTCGGCGATCTCGATGATGATGTTGTTGTCGCCCGACCCATAGAGTACGCGCTCAATACTGGGCTCATCGCCGGTGGTAAGGAAGACCGTCATCGGAAGGCCGAGTACACTATCGCGCCAAGGAAGCGACTGGGTCTCGGCGGGGTCAATGATGTGGTAGTTGATGTCGCGGTTTTCGGCAAACTCCTTGAGGGCGTCCTTGTCGTCACGCCATCCAAGCGCGACAACCTGCAACATCTCACTGCCGTACTTCTGATCGAGATAATCGAGCTTGAGTGCGATGTCTTCCCCGGAAGCGATGGTGAAGAAGAACAGGACGACGAGCGACGGGTTCTTTTCCGCGATAAGCTTGAGATCGACAAGCGTGTCGTAAATGTCTTGCGCTTTCAGATTCGGCGCAGTCGTCCCTGGTACAAACTCGGCGTTGGCCGGCATCGTCGTACAGACGGCGACGATCCCCAGCAATATCGCGACCCAGCGATTTCCAATCTTCATAAACCACCTCCCCATAATAACTTACATCTCCCAAGCAGTGCCGCGCGGGTGCGCCCCCAAACACTACCGTCCAATTATATCATCGAAATCGCAGATTGTGTGGATGCGAGCGCTTTCTACTCGTCCGCCGGGATCACGAAATACTGGGTCCCGCATTCGTCCCCCGGCGTCTCCGGTTCCTGGATGACTTCGCCCGAGGTAATGAAATTGCCTGCACCATCGCGCAGTTCCAACTTAAGCCGCTCGGGGGTCTGCTTCCAGCCAATGGAAGTGGCGAAGCGGCTCAGGTCCTGTACCGCGATCTCCTCGCCCGTACCGAGATCGATGACCGCGCACTGTACATCGGGATCGTTATCAAACTGCGGGAGATCCTTCATCTGTCCCGGAAGCGCCCGTACCGGCCCCAGGTTCGTCTCGCCTTTCCGAAGCTCCACCAAGATCTTGGAGAAGTACGCGTCCGGCACGTCGGCGGTCGCCACTGGTTCCGCTTCCGAAGTCGGCGCAGTCGGGTTCGCGCCACCGCGGCCCGCGATGACCATGTAGGCCACGAGGGCCAGCACAGCGATCCCGGCGAGGATGGCGGCGGCGCGTTTCATCGCTGCCGTATCCGGCTTGGCGGCGGGTGCGGCGGGCGCGGCGGCCGGGGTGGCGGTCGCGTTTAAGGCATCCGGCTTCACCTGGCTGGGCATGGTCGCGTCAGCGGTCGGTGCGGGCTGTGCCGCGGAGGGCATCGTCGCATCGCCCGCCAGGGGCGGCGGAGCGGCGGCCGAAGGAAGGGTGGCATCACCCGCCATTTCGGACGCCGGCGGGGCGGCCGGCGCGACGGCGGGCCCGGCGATGGTGGCAGCATCCGCCGTGGACACCACGGTGGCACCGTCCGTGCTGTTGGTTACCCCGAGCACCGCAGGGTCCGGCTTGTCCTTTTTGCATTCGCGCAGGGCGGCGGCCATGGCGGCCGCAGTGGCGTAGCGCTCCTGCGGACGCTTGGCCAGGGCCTTCATCAGCACGAAGTCCACATGCTGCGGGATGGAAAGGTTTAGCTCGCTCGGCGGCACGGGCATCGTCTTGATGACGTGATGCATCACGGTGCTGAGCGCTTCGCCGCTGAAGGGCTTCTCGCCGGTCAACAGTTCGTAGAGGATGATGCCGACGGAAAAGAGGTCGGCGCGACCGTCGATGTTCTGTCCCATGAACTGCTCGGGACTCATGTAGTGCGGCGTGCCGATGAGCGCGCCGTCTTGCGTGAGGGTCGAATCACTGACGTGTGCAATCCCAAAATCGGCGACCTTCAGCGATCCTTCGCGCGTGATGAGAATGTTGGCGGGCTTGATGTCGCGGTGGACGATCCCCTGCCGGTGTGCCACTTCGAGCGCATCGCAAATCTGCGCGCCGAACTCCAGCAGCCGCGACAGGTCCAGGCCCCGGCGCTCAACGAGCACCTCGCGCAGGTCGCTGCCCTCGATGAACTCCATCGCGATCCAGGCGGTGCCGTCTTCTTCGTCGGTGTCGTAGATGGTGATGATGTTGGGATGGTTCAACGCACCCGCCGCGCGTGCTTCGCGCAGGAAACGTTCCATCATCTCCGCCGCCATGCCGGAGGCGGCGAGCACGTCGCGCCGCGCGGTCTTCAGCGCCACGCGCCGGCCGATGTTCGGGTCGCGTCCTTCGTAGACCACGCCCATCGCGCCCTTGCCGAGCTCGCGGATGATCTCGTAGCGGCCAAGTTTCTTCGGGATTTCCTGTTCGCTCACGGTGATTCGTTCCCGCCTTCCCCGCGCAATTGCGCGATGCTCGCCCGGACCTGCGGCGCGTCGTCCGCGTCCGGTGCAAGTTGCAGATACTGCTCCAGGTGCCGGATGGCTTCCGCGGCATCGCCGCGCGCCGCACAGGTCAACCCGAGATTGAAGTGCGCCGCCGCATAATCCGGCGCGAGTTCAACGGCGCGGCGCAAGGCCTGCTCCGCCGCATCATAGTCTTCCAGTTGCCGGTAGATCACACCGAGGTCATTGCAGGCCTGCGGATCGTCCGGCGCAAGGGCAAGCGCCGCTTCGAATACTTGCGCCGCGTCTTCCAGCCGGCCCGCGTTACGCAAGAGACGGCCAAGGTTGCGCTGGACCTGTATCGAGTCCGGCCGCAGCTTCGCCGCACTGTAGTACGCCGCCTCCGCGCCCTCGCTGTCCTCGAGTCCCGTGCGCGCCACGCCGAGGTTGTACCACGCCTCGAAGAAGGCGGGCAGCAGACGCACGGCCATGGCGTAAGCCTCGGCCTTCTCTTCCGGCGCGGTCGCGCGCACGCCGTGGTTGTAGGCCTGCACCGCACGGAGTTCCGCTTCGCTCACGCCGGGCACGGGCACGAGAACTTCTTCGCGCTCCGCCGCCTCGGGCGCGGCGATCACGCCGAAGTTCTGGAGCATCGGATAGGCGCGGTTGATGGGACAGATCAGGGTGAACTCCGCTTCTTCGAGTTCGCCGCGAATGATGCCGATGAGCGCCCCATGACGATCAAAGACCGGCCCGCCGCTCGATCCATGGGTTGCCGTGAGGTTGGCCTGAATCACCGGCTCGCCGCCGAGCTCCCGCGCGGTCGAAGCGACCGTACCCGTGACGGTCGAGTACTCCAGATTCAGTGGCGCGGCGATGGAGACCAGTGGCGCACCGTTCGCAAGACCCGAGGCGTCACCAATCGGCGCGGCCACCGGGAGCGCGGTCTCCGCGCGAAAGAGCGCGAGTTCCCGCGCGCGGTCCACCGCAACGGCTTCCAGCGTGAACTGCCGTCCATCTTCCAGGCGGCCGCGATAGCTGGCGACGCCTTCCGTCTGGTGCGCCGTGGCCAATACGTAGCCCCGGCGATCAACACACACGCCACTGCCCTGCACCGTGCGCTGGCCATCGGCGCGCAGCCCTTCGATGACGAGCACCGCCCCCACGTTCTCACGGTGAATACGCTCGGCATCCACCTGCGCGGCGGCGGTTGTGGCGAGCGTGATTGCTGCCAAGACATAGAGCAATAAACGAGACATCGGACGCGCGAACTCCTGAGAGAGCGAATAATAGGCGTCAATCGCGGCGGATTCCAATCCGCACGCCAGACGTCGTCTACCTATTGTCCGCAGCTAGGCGCTTCAAGCGTTCATCGTCCAAGACATCCGAAAAAGGTATCTCGATACTTGGCTTGTCGTCCGGCGAATCATGAAGTGCAATCGCAGTCGGACTTCGCCATACGATGCTGAATGGTACGTTCTTCCGGTCGAAGTCCGCAGGCAGATAGTTCCCATCGCTAAGGAATATGTCGAATCGATAAACGCCATCCGGCGCGTCGGCCAGATCGATCAAGGAAACGAATGGATCGTAACTTCGAGAATCGGGCCGACCCAAGACCGACGGCTGCCCACAGACGACCAGGAACTTGGCACGCTTGGACCAAAGCGAACTGCGCACCGAATTCTTCACTTCAGGATCTCCAGCGAACTGCGGGAAAATTCGCGGCAGAACTTCGTAGTCCAGGATGCTACCACCACGCAATTCCACGACGTTCCAGCCGCTCGTCAAGTATTCCATGGGCGTGAAGCGGGGATAGAAGACTTCATACATCAACCGGGGAACGGAAGGCGCAAGAAACGGATGATAGCACTGCACCACATGCAGCTCCGCTTCGACATCCAGTGGACGGAGGAAACCGAAATGTCCGTTACGCCAAGCGCCAGTACCTCCGATCACCTTGTCGTACGCGCACGTGTCGAAGGACTCCTGAGGCGGAGAAAGTGGTACTTCCCACGTGATCGGTTCTTCAGAGCCTACGAGTGGGTACCGATACTCAACAATCGTCTCCAAGGTACCAGCGTTCCTCACCGAAACGTCCAGTCCTTGCTGGAGCGCCTCAGCGCCCCCGGTAGATGAGGAGCCAGAGCCGGCAAAGACAGCCGCTGCCAAAGCCAGAATCAAGAGCACCGCATACGAACGAGGTATCGTCGATGGCCTACTCAACCGCTTACCCTCCGAAATGTCTGGCAGATCCATGTTGTTCTACACCCAAGTGATGCTCCAACGAAGGCCAGTCTCCAAGCCTATTAGATACACCACGCGCCGTCAAAGTTGTGGAGTCGAATTGGGCCATGCCCGAGGCCTGTGTTACGATAAAGTCCCTATGCTGCAAGGAGGTTTTTACATTGCTGCAACGTAGTCTCTGGGTGCTGTTTCTCGTGGTCTTTGCGTGTCCCGTCCTGGCGCAGAGCGCCCTGGGCGACCTGTTGTCCGGGCGTCTGGTGGCGCCGGAGAAGGGCGTGTGGGCGTGGTATGAACTGCTGGACAAGGCAACGGGACAGAAGTTCTATCTGCGGCAGGCGGTGGTGGACGAGGAGAAGGTGAAGCGGAAGGCGGGCTATTGGGTCGAGACGCAAATCCAGCCGGAAGCCGGTTTCGGCACCGTGTACAAGATGCTGCTGACCGGTCCGGCCACGGACCCGAAGAACATTCAGCGGCTGATCGTGCAGGACGGCGCGAACCTGCCGGAAGAAATACCGGTGGACACGAAGGGCGCCGACGGCGACACCTACGAGGAAGGCGCGCAGGAACTCGTGGGCACGGAAACGATTACCACGCCGCAGGGCGAGCTGGAGTGCCAGCGCTTCGTCATCGAAGAACCGGAGGGCACGACGGAACTCTGGGTCAACGAGACGGTGCGGCCGCTGGGCCTGGTGAAGATGATTTCGCCGGAGGGCGAGCTGACCCTGCAACGCTTTGGCAAGGACGGCGCCGACGCCGCGAGCGTCATCGACCTGATGCCGGCGGACGACAAGAAGAAGGACAAGAGCGACGGCAACTTCGAGATACGGGTAGAGACGGGGACAGGGGACGGTCCCAGCCGAAACTTCCAAGGGAGGAGACGTTAGGACCATGCGACATATCCAATCTGCCCTGGCCGTTGGCGTGCTGATCGCCGGACTGTCCATCAGCGGCTGCCAGACGACGGGCCACAAGCCGCCGCCAAACGAAGACCCGGAGGTGCGCGCGGTACCGCAGGTACCCTTCGAGCCGCAGTTCGTGCGGGTACCCATCCAGCTCGGCGAAGGCCGCTACGCGAATCTCTTTGCGCCGGGTTCCTATGCGGAGTGGCAAGTGCCGATTGCCATGCTGAAGAGCGCGGATGGCGAAACGACGGAGAGCATGCCCGCAACGCCGACGGGCTTCCTGATCATCGAGGTCCATGTGGAATCGATCTTCCCGGACATGAGCATCGCCTACGACGTGGTGGGATTCCGCGGGGTGGATGTATACCTGCAGACGCCCGACGGGCGCATGGTGCGGCCGTCGCAGCGGTCGGTGGGGACCGAATTGATGGAAATCGCGGAGGGCGCCTTGCGGCACTATGGCCGCACCAACCGCGTCTACTTCCCCGCGGCGGAAGCCAACCTGACGCAACCGGCGGCAGGGCCGGGCGCACCGTTGCGCCTGGTGCTGCAGGGCTACGACTCGACCTATTACTTTGAGTGGCCGGCGAAACCGATGCCCGGGCCTGAGAAGCAGGCCTTGGCCGACCGGCCCGGCACGCAGAAGCTGAAGCACGGCTACAACGAGTTCACCGGCAGGACCAAGGGTTTCCTGCATCGTTTCGACTGATCGCGGGCGGCGGGCATGAAGGCGGCAATCAAGTTCATCATGACGGCGACGGGCCTGCTGCTCATCGGCATCGCCGTGGGTATCATCCTGCTTTCCACCCAACTCGAGGGCCTGGCCACGGGGCAGGTGGAGCGCCGGATGGGCAACATGCTGGGGACGGATGTCAGCGTCGAGAAGATCCGCTGGGCGCCGCTGGAGCTGGGTATCGCGCTGGATCAGGTCACGGTGTTCAATCCGCCGGCCTTCAAGCCGGAACCGGCAATCTACTGTGAATCGATCCTGATCCGCTTTCGCCCGGAAACGGTCTTCTCGGAGACGCCAACCATCGCGAAGGTCTCGGTCGAGGGCATGGACCTGACCCTGCGCTATGGGTCGGAGGGCGCCAACCTCTTGACCCTGGCGGGGAACGCGCGCGACTTTGCCGAGGCGGAGGCCGCGCGCGAGAACCGCCGCCGGAAGCCGGTCATCGAGACGGTGGCCTGTGCGGAGTCGAAGCTGCGTATCGCGCCGGGGCCGCCGATACCGCTGACCATCGCCGCCTTTGAAGTGAAGAAGGAGGAGGGTGTTGCGGGCATCCCCGCGGCGAAAGGTGTGAGCGTATTGTTGCGGAGTGTCTTCGAGGAAGCGCTCACCCTGCGCGGGCTCGCGGGCGATGTGCGCAGTCTCTTTCAGCGTGGTGGCGGTGAGGGCGCCTAGCGCCGGGCGTAGACATCCCGAACTGTCATATTGATTCAATCCAGGGCCGCGCCGCGTTGGCGCGCAACGAAAAGAAGTACCCCGTCCAAATGACCCAAGCATCCGAGCCTCCCATCCTCGTCTTCACGTTGGGCGATACCAATGGTATCGGCCCGGAGATTCTCGCCAAGGCGCTCGCGCGGCCGGAGGTGCTGGCCTGTTGCCGGCCAGTGATCGCGGGAAGCGCGACGATCTACAACGACGCCCGCCGCTTCGCACCGGATGCGCCAGAGGGCATCGTGGTCGAATCGGTAGAGGAGGCACTGTCC
>JAUIKJ010000005.1 GCA_030430835.1 Candidatus Hydrogenedentota bacterium | reverse complement strand
GCGTGAGTTATGCGGTCACCGCGCCGCTGGGCGTGGACTCCCGGCTCGCGGAATTGCTCCACCAGCGCGTGCTGGAATCACGTACCCGGTGAACCCGCGCCGCCCTTGTGCGTGTCTTCGGCTAGCACCACCATCGACACCGGAAGGACATCGACATCGCGCGTGCGCATGCGTGTGGATGTGTCACCGGGACAGTCTTCTGGCGCGGGCTGGCCGGTATCGATAACCACTTTCCAGGTACCCATGGGGACCTGGAAACGTACCTCCCGGCGGGTCGGGTTGAAAAGAATACACAGGGCGACATAGCCGTTGTGTTCCGCATGCACGCGGCAACCCAAGGTAAGATCTTTCGACAACCAATCCACCGCCTTGCCGTCCACATCGAACCAGATCAGGTCCGCCTCCCGCGCCGAACCGTGTCCCTCGAAATAGTGATCGCGGCGAAAGACCGGGTGCGCCTTGCGCAGGGCAATGACCTTCTTCGTAAAGTCGAAAATCTCAGCGTTCTTCTCGACCAGCGACCAGTCGTACCAGGACACGTCATTGTCCTGGCAGTAGGCATTGTTGTTCCCGCGCTGGGTCCGGCCAAACTCGTCTCCACCCAGTAACATCGGTACCCCGATCGAGGTGAAAAGCGTCGCAATAAAATTCTTCTGGCGGCGCATCCGCTCCGCGTTGATCTCGGGGTCGTCCGTCGGACCTTCCACGCCGCAGTTGGTACTGTAGTTCTCATTGCTGCCGTCGCGGTTGCCTTCACCGTTCTGCCAGTTGTGCTTTTCGGTGTAGCTCACCAGATCGCGCAAGGTATATCCATCGTGCGCGGTCACAAAATTGATGCTGTGCTCGGGGCTGCGGCCGGCCCATTCATAGATGTCCGCGCTGCCGGTGATCCGGGATGCGAACGCTGCGCGCGTCCCGCCGTCCCCGCGCCAGTAGCGGCGCACGTCGTCGCGATAACGGCCATTCCACTCGGCCCAACGGATACCGCCAAAGGATCCCACCTGATAGGCCCCGCCGGCATCCCAGGCTTCCGCGATCAGCTTGGTGTCACGCAGCACCGGATCTTCCGCGATACGCCGCACCAGCGGAGCGTCTTCCAGCACGTTGCCCTGCTGGTCCCGCCCGAGGATCGACGCGAGGTCGAAACGAAAACCGTCCACGTGCATAACGGCAACCCAGTAGCGCAGACAATCCAATATGAAATCGCGGACCAGTGGATGATCGCAATTGACCGTGTTGCCGCAGCCGGAGTAATTCAGGTAGCGCCCGCCCGCATCCAGCAGGTAATAGATGCTGTTGTCGATACCGCGGAAGGAGAGGGTCGGCCCTGCAGCGTTGCCTTCGGAGGTGTGGTTGAACACCACGTCCAGAATCACTTCGATGTCGGCGGCATGCAGGTCACGTACCATCTCTCGAAACTCGTCGAGATGTTCGCGGTTCACTGCGCTAACGGCATAGCGGCCCGCGGGCGCGAAGAAGCCGATGTTGCTGTAGCCCCAGTAATTCGTGAGTTCGATCGCGCCATCGAGACTGCACCGCCCGAGCAGGTTCTCGCCAAACTCATGGATCGGAAGCAGTTCTACGGCGGTGATGCCGAGTTGCTTCAGGTATGGAATCTTCTCGATGAGGCCGCGGTAGGTACCACGATGCTCGACCCCGGACGTGGGATGATTGGTAATCCCACGCACATGGGTTTCGTAGATGATCGTCTGATTCATCGGGGTGTTCGGCCGGTGCCCGCGGCTCCAGTCGATGTAATCGTGTACGGCGACGCATTTCATGGTGCCGTCGTGAATGTCCCCTACAAAGGCCTTCGCATAGGGATCAAGCAGATAGTTGTTCGCGTTGAAGCGATGGAAGCGCTTGGGGGTCTGTGGCCCGTCCATCCGGTATTTGTAGAGCGCGCCTTCGCGGAGCCCCTCGACGTAGATTGACCAGACGTCGCCGGTCCGGTGCAACTGCGGATCGTACTCGTACTCCCAGACCGGCGCGCGGTCACCGGTATCTTCGAAGAGACAGATCCAAACACGGGTGGCATGACGACTGAATATCGTGAAACGAACCGCGTTTTCATACACGATAGGCCCCATGGGGTAGGGCCGTCCGGCGGTCACTTTCAGGTTGGCGAGATTGATCTTCGGCATAATTCCCTGCGCTTACGCCGGCCCCATGAGGCCGCGGCGCAGCAGTCACTCAGGCTGCGATTGTAGCACAGGCCTCAGCGCCCGTCATCGCCCTGGCCCTTCTTCCAAGCGTCGGCGTCCTCAAGCACCTGATCCCAATCAAACACCGTCACGGGATCGGCGTCCTCCTCCGCTTCCTCGATCGCCCACCGCTGGAGCGTCTTGCGGTTCGTGTGCCGCTTGCGAAAGTACGCCACGATCGCAAGTACTGCGATCGGCCCGAAGAGCGATCCGGAGGTCAAGGCACTGACTACCGCAACCAGCCAGAGACTCCGGTAGTAGCGCGCGATGAAGTCGTTCACCGTCATGCCGCCGAATTCTTCGAGCGCCCGGGGGAAGGGTTGATCCCGCGTAGAGAGGATCATGCGCCAGAAGGCGTCTTCGCCCAGATCGTTGCGCAGGGTACGCGTCATCGAGAGCGCCTGCGCGTAGGCGTTGCCGAAGCGCAGGTCGTTGCCCGGCGCGAGAAAAGCCAGGTCCAGTTGGCGGTAGGGAATTACCCTCCCGAAGAGGAACATCTTCCCCACCTCGAGCATGCTGGCCCAGCGGTACTCGTTGGCGAGGCTCATGCACAGGCCCTCGTTCAGCCAACGCGGCAGGTTCGCCGTTTCCACGTTCCGGTGCAACAGCACGTGCACCAGTTCGTGGCGCACCGTGCCGCGATAGTCCCCGCCGGGCGCGCGCAGCCGGGGCGGCTTCACCGCCACCACGCCTTGTGCGGATTTCGCCACGCCGGAAACATCGGCCTGCTGGAAGTTTGGTGCGAACTGGGCGAATTGCTGGTAGCTCTCCACGATGATCACGCGAATCGTCGCGTCGCCCGTGGGCAGACGATCGCCGAACTCAACGACCGCTTCTTCCAGCACCTGCATCGTCGGCTCGGCGAGCGCGGCGTCTTCGGCGCCGTATACCACCTGAAACACGCCCCGTTCCAGCATCTCCGCAGAGACCGGTACGGCGCAGAAACCACCGCCCAAGGCCAGCAGAAGTATCAGCAGCCCTGCATGACGCTGGAGATTTCGAAGCGCATCCATCAACGAACTACAACTCCCGGCCCCGCTTTGTTCATTCCCGGACCCGGCGCAGGTGCTGCCCGACCGCGGTGATCAGCATGCCGAGCAATACGATGGAATAGCCGTCCGTATTGAAGCGGTAGCGCGCGGTCTCGTGAAAATCGAAGGCACAGCCCATCACGGCGATCATGGCAATATTGAAGAGCATGAAGCCCAGCAGCACACGCTGCGGCAGGGTCAGTCCCCGGCCGCGCAAGAAGCGATACGCGCCATAGAAAAAGACCAGTGGCAACCCAACCAACAGAAAGACGGCGGGGGGGTGTCCCCCGCGCTTCACCAAGACCGACCACCCGGACAGGTCGACGGGAAGCGTGCCGAAGACGACGGTGTCGTAGAAGCGCAGCGCCGGCCCCATGATCGCGCGGTTCGGCGGACTGACCGGCACGCTGTGCGAGGGCAGAAAGTAGCGGTACCACGAAAGCGCCATTGCGTACACATAGGCCTGCGGCTGCGCGCGCAGCACGGCGCGGGCGTCTTCGCCGTATATGTTGCAGATCGCGATGTTGCCATAGTGGTTGTAGTTCACTTCCCCGTTGCGTTTGTGGGTCTCGCTCAACACCGGAATATCGGCGAAGCGCTCCGGCACCTCCTTGTACTGATCCGGGTAGGCATCGAGCGAGGCCCAGCGATTAATGAGTGCGAACTCGGAGAGTTCTCCCTGCTCCACCATCTGCACCTTTTCGTCCCAGTTGATGTTGCCTGCGGTCATGATCCAGAGGTTTTTCTCGACGAAGGTGCAGGCGGTGAACTCGCCGAAGATCACCCAGTTCTTGAAGTAGAAGCCGAAGAGCAACACAAAGGGCACCAGCGCGACCGCGGCAATCCGCCGCCAGTGCGCGCGGTCGAGCGCCAGGATCAGGCCGATCGCCAGCACGAAGTAGCCCAGGTGAAAGGCGCTGCGCGTGCCGCAGAGCAGGAAGACCATCAGCACGAATCCAACGAGCCACCCCACGCGGCGCGTCTGCAGGTAATCGACGAGACACAGCGCCGCCATCGCGAGGAAGGCGGCGCAAGGCAGGGTGTAGAGCAGGAAGTATTCGAAGAGTATGAAGGCGGGACTCGCAAGGAACACCGAGGCGAGCACGGCGGCCACCGAACGGCTCACGCCAAGCCGAAGCTGCAAGAGGAAGACCGAGAGGAAGAGCGCATTGCCGAGCACGAGAAAGAGGATGTGAAAGATCAGCGTCGACTCCGGCGTGATCTTCAGAACCAGCCCCGTAACGAGGTTCATCAGCGGCGGCTGGATGTGCAGGTAGAGAATGCTCTCGAAAAGCTGCGTGCGCAGCATCTCCGCATCAAGGAAATGCATGATGCCGTCGAGGCTGGCGCGGTCGAACTTTACGCCCGCCGCGAAATAGCTCAGGTGCACCACAAGCGACACCACGCCGAGCCCGAGTATCCAGCGAAGGGGGTACGCCGGCGCCGTGTCGGGCGTCTTCAAAACAGGAATACGGCGGCCGCGGCCGCGATTGCGGCGGCCCCCGCCGCGGCGATCAGCACCGGCCACGCGCTCCAGCCGGTCGCCGCCTCCCCGAAGACAGCGGCAATTTGCGGATCGGCGCCGCTCAACGCCGCGTCCACCGGACGCCATTCGCTGATGCGGTTGAAGCGGCATTTCGCATCTTTGGGGATTACGCCGCGCTGCAGCGCCTTCACGATTTCCGGCATGGTCTGGGCCTCGAAGACGATCTCGCCAAACTGGTCGGCGAATTGCCACAGCGAACCGAGGCCATAGCGCGAACGGAACTCGCCGATGCGCGCCGCGAGCGCCGTCTGCTCGGCCGGGTCCGAGGTCTTCTTGTACAGGCGCTCCAGGAAGCGCAGTCCATGCTCCGCCTCGCCGGTCTCGGCCAGCGCCCAGGCCAGCAGGCCGTTCACCTCCGAATCCTCGGAGCTGTCTAGTTCATAGGCGCGGCGCACGTGCTCCAGTGCGCGCTCTGGATTGCGCACGGGCGGCACGGATTCTAGGTAGGCCCGCGCCAGCAGGCTGTGCGCCGAGGCCAGATCTGGATTCTCCTCCACCGCCTGCTGCAACCCCGCGATGGCTTCGGGCAGTTCGCCCTGCCGCATTTGCCGCGCCGCCACGGCCACCGGCGCCGGCAATTCGGCCGCTTCGCGCGGGGCTGCGGGCTTGCTCTCCACCACCATCGTCGCGGCATAGGCTTCGGCACGGCTGGCAATCTCGATGCTCATGCCGGCGGAAATGTATTGCGGCTCAATCTCGAGCAGCAGCGACGTGGCCTGGCCACCCCGTACCACATTGGCCGGGGTCTCCTCCGGCCCGATGCGCAGCACGGGCGCCTCCACCTCAATGCCGTCGGGCGTCGTGACCAGGGCCACATCACCCAGCCGAATGGTGCCTCGGCGCACGCGCCCGGTAACCAAGGCGCGATCCGCATCCACAGGATAGGCGGCTTCGGCGGAAAAGGTGCCGCCCTCTCCGGGTTCGGCGTGGGGCAGGGCATGGCCCGAAGCCTCGCTTTCGGTCTGGGCGGCGGCAATCAGGGCCTCTAAGCGCGCGATGCGGGGCTGGTCCACTTTGCCATCCAGGCCCTGCAGGCAGGCCTCCGCCTCGGCAATCCGGCCAAGGGGCACCAGGCATAGGGCGCGCTGGTAGGTCACGTGCCGACTGTTCGGACGCGCGGCATCCAAGGCATCGAGCAGGCCAAGGGCATCCGCGAAGTTGCCGCGCTCCACCTGGCTCACCGCCTCGGTGTATTGCGCCTTTGCTTCTTCATTCGTCATTGGGGAAAGCTCCGTTACCGCTTGGGGCTATGGTACCCCCCGCGCGGCCCAAAACGAAACGGCCGGCCCGGCAGAATGCCGGACCGGCCGCGAGAATGAAACGCGCGGTACTTATACGCCCTTGAGCTCGACCGTGGCGCCGCCTTCTTCCAGCTTTTCCTTGAGGGCATTTGCCTCGGCTTCCGGCAGACCTTCCTTGATGGTCTTCGGGACACCGTCGACGAGTTCCTTCGCTTCCTTCAGGCCCAGGCCGCAGGATTCCTTCACGATCTTGATGATCGCGATCTTCTGCGAGCCGTGGTCCTTCAGGATGACATCGAAGTTCGTGGGGCCGTCATCGCCGCCCGCATCGCCACCGCCGCCCGCTGCCGCCGGCATGGCCGCCATCGCCATCGGCGCAGCCGCCGTGACGTCGAACTTCTCTTCGAAGGCCTTCTTCAGTTCACTCAGTTCGATCACGGTCAGTTCCGCGATGCTGTCGATGATCGACGTAATCTTGTCGGACATGATTTTCTATTCCTTGCTACTAGCGTTGTTGGTTCAGGTTTTCGTCGTCGAAGCCGCCCAATCAGGCCGCTCCGTCTTTGCGTTTGGTTTCGAGCGCGTCGATCAGTCCCGCCGTTTGCTGCGGCAGCGCATTGAGCAACGCCGCCATCTGAGACATCGGCGCCTCGAACAGGCCCGCGATCTGCGACAGCAGCGCTTCGCGCGGCGGCAGGTCGGCGAGCGCGAACAGCTCATCCGCGGATACCGGCTTCCCACTAAGGACGCCGCCGGTCATCTTCACGAACTTGACCTCTTTCCCGAAGTCCTTCAGGACCTTCGCCGGGGCCACCGGATCGGTACTGAACGCCCAGGCCGTGGCACCGTCGATAAAATCGCCGGCCTCTTCCACGCCATGGTTCTTCAATGCGATCTTGGCCAGGGTGTTCTTGTAGATCTTGAACTCAACCCCCGCCTGGCGGAGCTGGTTGCGCAGATCCGTCGCCTGCGCGACGTTCATCCCCGTGTAGTTCGTGGCGATGGCGATTTCACTCGCCTTCAACCGTTCGGTCATTTCGGCTATTGCAGCCTCTTTTTCTGCAGTTGGCACGTGCGTACACCTCCTTTCATTGAGAATGTTCACACAAAGAAACATGCCCCGCGCCGTTAAGACAGCGCGGGGCATGGCACACTTGATTCAGGAAGCCACGCAACGCTACGGTCTCGGCAGGCGTTCTTTAAGGCCCCATGGGCCACCGGCGGTCTCGGACGCGCAAGCACACGTTCTCTGTGAGTCGAGGCGAAATACTAGCAAATGGACGCCGTGCGGGTCAATGTCCCGGCTGAATCCCCCGTTCGCGGCTCCCGGTCCAATACCCGGGGAAATCCGGGAGGATCCGTCCATGACTACCGCAACCGCCGCGGCCGCCGCGCCCAAGACCATGAAACGGGTTGCTGCTGCCCGCTTTTTCGCTCCCTTGCTCAAACTGCGCAATGGCGATTTCAGTGCCGCGGTGGAGCGGGTCCGGCAATTGCCGGAGATATTCTACTGCCGGCTCGGGCCGCGGCGCGTGGTGTACATCAACGACGCCGCCCTGATGGAGGCGCTGTTGGTGAAGAACCACAAGCACTATCACAAGGACTCGGGCTACGATGCCTTGCGCCGGGTGCTGGGCAATGGACTGCTGACCAGCGAGGATGCCTTCCACCTGCGCCAGCGCCGGATGATCCAACCGGCTTTCCACAAGAAACGCGTCGACAACTACGCCGCCTGCATGGTCGACTATGCCGAGCGCATGGCGCGCGGCTGGCAAGACGGCAGCCGCCTCGACATCCACCACGAGATGATGAATGTCACCCTCTCGATCATCGGCAAGACCATGTTCAACGCGGAGGTGGGCGCGGAAGCGGCACGCGTGTCGGAGGCCCTGGAAACCGTGTTGCGCTATTCCGAGCGCTATGTGATCAACGCCGTCGGCAATTTCTTCGACATGCTCCCCATCGAAAGCACGCGCAGCGTCCACCACGCCCTCGCCACGCTGGACACGGAAATGTACCGCATCATCGATGAGCATCGTGCCTCTGGTAAGGACACCGGCGATTTGCTCTCCATGCTGCTTCAGGCACAGTACGAGGATGATGGCACCGGGATGAGCAACGAGCAGTTGCGCGACGAGTGCATCACGCTCTTCCTCGCGGGCCACGAAACGACGGCCATAGCGCTGTCGTGGACCTGGTACCTCCTGTCACAACACCCGGAGATCGAAGCGCGCCTGCACGAAGAACTCGATGCGGTGCTGCAGGGCCGTTCGGCTACTGCAGAGGATGTCGAGCGCCTCGCCTTCACCCGGCGGGTATTCACCGAAAGCATGCGCCTCTACCCACCCGCCTTTGGCTTTGGGCGCCAGGCCATACGCGACAACAGTCTCGAGGGCTATGCCATTCGCAAGGGCGACAACATGGTGGCCTCCCCCTACATGATGCAACGGCTGCCACAGTACTTCGAGCAACCAGACACCTTCGACCCCGACCGCTGGCTGCCGGAGCGCAGCGCGCAACTGCCCAAGTTCGCGTACTTCCCCTTCGGGGGCGGGGTGCGCAAGTGCGTTGGCGAGGCCTTTGCCTGGATGGAGGGCATCCTGCTCGTGGCCACCGTTGCACAACACTGGAAAATGCGCCTCGCACCGGATGCGCGGATTGCCTTCGACCCGAAGGTCACCCTGCGTCCCCGCTACGGCATGCCAATGTTCGTCGAAAAACGTTGACGTCGAAAACAGGGACCGTCACCTGTTTTTCCGCCGGGCCAAGTTCTGAGCAATTCGCAGGACCAAGAGAAACAGGTGACTGTCCCTATTTCTTGTTCAGATGCTTCGCCTCGATTTCTCGCAGCAATCCGCGCAGACTGGCTTCCACCATATCGAAAACCTCGCGGAACCCGTCGTGACCGCCGTAATAGGGATCCGGCACGTCGTCCGTCTCCAGGTCTGGCGCGAAACGGGTACACAGGTGCAATTTGTGCCGGTGCTTATCCGGACACCGCTGCTTCATGTGGCTCAGGTTGTTCCGGTCCATGGCGACAATATAGTCGAAGGCGCGGTAGTCCTCGGATCGCAGGGCGCGAGCCTGCTGCATGCTGATGTCGATCCCGCGCCGCCGCGCCTCGGCCTGGGCGCGCCGGTCCGGCGCTTCGCCTTCGTGCCATGCGCCCGTACCCGCGGAATCGATCTCAATCTGATCCACCAGGGCCGCGTCCACCACGAGCTGACGCATCACGCCTTCCGCCGTCGGCGAGCGGCAGATGTTCCCCATGCAGACAAACAGAACGCGAACCACGCCCTACCCCCGGTGCAGGCTGCGGCCGATGCCCATCGCCTCGCGACAGGACTCGACGGTGTCCAGCGCGACCGGCGTCACTTTCTTCGCGTTCTCGCGCAGGAAGTCCTTGATGGCGTCGTCGCCGTTGGCGGGGTCGTTGTAGCGCTCGATGATCGGTGCATTAAACGCGGAGACGTGCTGGGCAAGGGTTTGCTTCAGTTTTCCGTAGAACTTGCCCTGCGCGCGGTACTCCGCCACAAACTCGAGGTAGACCTCTTCGGGTGCCAGCAGGTGCAATAACCGGTAGAGCACGCCGACGCCGGGCGCCATCTGGGGCACGATGTCGTTCGGATCATTGCTGTCGGTGTTCAGCGGCGCCGGATCCGTCGTGGTCGGCACACCCTTGATTTTCTTCAGCACGGTCTTTTCGTCGTCGAGCAAATCGAGGGTGTTGTTGTCGGACTTGCCCATCTTGGCCGCACCGTCCAGGCCGGGCAAGCGCAGCGCGTTGCGGGCCACGCTTCGCGGGATCTGCAAGGTCTCACCGAATCGCGCGTTGAATTTCTGTGCGATGTCGCCGGCCATCTCGACGTGCTGCCGTTGATCGTCACCCACAGGCACCACGTCCGCCTTTACAATCAGGATATCGGCCGCCATCAACACGGGGTACCCCAACAGGCCGTAAGACAACGGATTGCCCGCGACCTTCGGGTCGTCCTGGATCTGCGCGAACTTGTCCTTGTAGGTCGTGCCGCGCTCAAGGTGTCCGATGTTGGTGATCATCCCCAGCAGCAGCGCCAGTTCCGCAGTGGACGGCAGATCGCTCTGGCGGTAGATCACCGACTGCAGGGGATCGAGGCCGCAGGCCACGTAGGTTCGCAACATATCCAGGGTCTGGCGATAGACCTCGCGCCGCTCGGTAATGGTCGTCAGCGCATGGTAATCCGCCACGAAGTAATAGCAGCGCTTCCCTTCCTGCTGCAGCCGGAGGAAATGGTGTACCGCGCCGAAGTAGTTGCCGTAGTGCAGCCGCCCGGTTGGACGGATGCCGGAGAGGATGATTTCCTGATTCGCTGACATGATGGAGGGTTCCCGGGATGAAAGGCGAAAGGATAGCACGCCACGCCAAGGGGGGTGAAGCAACGCCGCCTGAAGCGGCGTGCCACGTATCACGGCGCCGGCTATGCGCCGCGTCGCACAAGCCAGCCGTTGCATGCCGGAACCGGCAAGGATAGGTGGCGATTTCGGAACGGTGCTTGATAGCGCATCGCGAATCCCGTAGATTACGCCGAGTAGTGTTGACCCACGCCACGGAAGAAGGAACCCGTCCAATGCGCGCATCTCAGCTATTCCTCAAGTGCCTTGAAGCCCACGGCGTCGAATACATTTTCGGGGTGCCGGGAGAAGAGAACGCCGATTTCATGATGGCCCTGGAGGACTCCCCGATTGAATTCGTCCTCACGCGCCACGAGCAGGGTGCGGCCTTCATGGCGGACGTGCACGGCCGGCTGACGGGCAAGGTTTCCGGTTGTCTGGGCACCCTCGGCCCGGGCGCATCGAACCTTGTCACCGGTGTGGCGGATGGCAACATGGACCGCGCGCCGATGCTGGTCATCACGGGCCAGGGAAGCAGCAGCCGCCTGCACAAGGAAAGCCACCAGGCGATGGACGTGGTCCATATGTTCGAACCGATCACGAAGTGGGCCTACCAGATCATCCGGCCGGACATCATTCCCGAAGTGGTGCACAAGGCCATCCGTATCGCCGAGGAAGAGAAACCCGGCGCCTGCCATCTGGAACTGCCCGAAGACATCGCAAAAATGGAAGTCGAAGGCACGCCCTTTATCCCGGAGAAAGTGCGGCGTCCCGTGGCGGACGACAAGATCATGGATCAGGTCTGGGACATCATCAAGAATGCCAAGCGCCCGGTGATCTTCGCGGGCAACGGTGCCATCCGCAAACGCGCGAGCAAACAGTTGCAGCGTTTCGTCGACGCGACCGGCATCGGCGTGGTCAGCACCTTCATGGGCAAGGGCTGCATTCCGCGCGATCACGAGTGTTACCTCTTCACCGCGGGCCTGCAGGCGCATGACCTGCCGGACTGTGCACTCGACAGCGCGGATGTGGTCATCTCGCTGGGCTATGATCTCGTCGAATATCACCCGCGCCTCTGGAACAAGGCGCCCGGCAAGAAGATCATCCACTGCGACTTCAAGCAGGCGGAGGTTGATCAGGACTACCGCTGCACGAAGGAGGTGGTCGGTGATCTGGCCCACACGCTCTGGATGCTCAACGAGCGCGCGAAGCCGGGCGAGTTGGACTTCCGCTCGAACCAGCACCGATCCCTGCGCAACGACATGCTTGCGGACCTGGAGGAATACAAGGACGACACGGGCGGACCGCTGGTGCGCCCACAGAAGATTCTCTGGGACACCCGGGAGGTACTGGGGCCGGAGGACATCCTGCTCAGCGATGTCGGTGCGCACAAGATGTGGATTGCCCGCTACTATCATTGCGACACCCCGAACACCTGCCTCATCTCCAACGGATTCTGTTCGATGGGTTTCTCGCTACCCGGCGCGATCGCCGCGAAGATGGTCTACCCCGACCGTCGCGTCCTTGCGATGTGCGGCGACGGCGGCCTGATGATGAACATTCAGGAGATGGAAACGGCCGCGCGCCTCGGCACCAACATTGTGGTGTGCGTCTGGGTCGACAACAAATACGGCCTGATCGAGTGGAAGCAGGACAATGAGTACAAGCGGCACACCGACCTGAACTTTACCAACCCGGATTTCGCGAAATTGGCGGAATTGTTTCATTGGGCAGGTTTCACCGTGGACAAGGCGGAAGACTTCAAGCCCACGCTGGAAGCGGCCTTTAATGCGGGGAAACCCGCCCTGGTCGCGGTACAACCGGATTCCGCGGAAAACAACCGCCTCACCGAGAAACTGGGCAAAATCGTGTGCCCCATCTAGGGCTGGATTCCCGTCTCAGAAGTTGCGACAATGACGCGTTCCGGCAGCGATCTGCCGGAACGCGTTTCTTTTTCGTGTATCTTGGGGCAGAATAGGGTTAGGAGGATACGCCGGCGGTCTCTCGGCGTCTACGCGCATGATCGATTTTCACTGCCCACATTGCCATTCCCGGATGAAGGTCTCCGAGGAGTTCCTGGGGAGCACGGGCAACTGCATGAAGTGTGGCGGGGTCATCACGATCTGGATTGCGCCGCCGCAACTGAAAACAGATCCGGCCACGGGCAAGATCGTGGCCGATGCCATCCCCCCGGAAACGGCCGAATCCCTGCCGCAGCACCCCACGCCGCCGCCGGTGCATGTCGAACACGACAAGACCAACGGAAACGGCAATGGCACCGCGCGCCCGGCGTCGCCGGTGGCAATGATGCCGATTACCCGCGACATTGAAGCCTTGCACTACACCCTGCAGGAAGTGATTCGCAGCTATTGCGCGCGTGGCAAATCGGATCCGCTGGCCAAGGGCCTCGCAATCCAGGCGAGCCACCAGATGATTGCGATTGCTCCCTATGTAAAGCAGCATCTCGAGTTTGCCTATAAGAAACCGCTACCGGAGCATGTGGGCTTTTCTCACCTCGCGACGGTACTGGAGCAGGAAGGCATGCCGGACAAGGCCCGGAAGGTATGCCTCAATGCGAAATTTCAGGGCTGGGCCGGCGACTGGGACACGCGCATCGCACGTTGTGTTGCGCTGGCCGAAAAGAAGAAACAAATGGAGTCCGCACAATCATGATGGATGAACGCCTACAGGGCGTGCTGGATAAGATCGACGCGATCAATTCGGAGGATCCTACCCAGGTCGAGGTGGACGGCGAATCGGTACCGGCGGCGCTGCTGTATTCCCAGCGGATGACGACTTGGCTCGAGAAACGCCGCCCGGAGGATTGCCCCGACACGCTGAAGATTGCCGCGCGCGCGCAGCACATCCGCCGCTGGGACATTCCCCGCAGCGACTACCCGGACGGGCGGCGCGGCTATCTGGAGTGGCGCAAGACGCTCTACCATTACCATGCCGAGAAGACCGGCGCCATCTGCGAGGAGGCCGGCTATGATGAGGAATTCGTCGACAAGGTCAAGTCGCTCCTTGAGAAGCGCTGCCTGGCGACAAACTGGGACATGCAGTCGCTGGAGGACTGTGCGTGCCTGGTCTTTCTGGAGCACCACTTCGCCGAGACCACCGAAAAAACCGGCCGCAACAAGATGATTCGGATCGTCCAGAAGACCTGGGGCAAGATGACCGAGATCGGACATCAGTTCGCGCTGGAGATCGACTATGCGCCGGAGTTGCGCGGACTAATTGAAGAAGCCCTCGGCACCAAGAGTGCGGAGTAGTCGCCATGCCGATTTGTGTCGGTATCGCCGGCGGAACAGGATCGGGGAAGTCCTCCGTTGCCCGTGCGCTGTCGAAACGCCTCGCCAACCGCGCCGTGCTCTTGGAGCATGACTGGTACTACCGGGACATGCGCCATCTCACCCCGGAAGAACGGGCGAAGATGGACTACGACTATCCTGCAGCTCTGGAAACACCCCTGCTCATCCAGCACGTGGAAGAACTCTTGGCGGGCAAGGCCATTAAAGCGCCGCAGTATGACTACGCCGAGCACCTCCGTCGCGCAGAGACGATCGTGATCGAACCGGCCGAAGTCGTGCTGGTCGAAGGAATTCATGTGCTGGGTGACGAGATGCTCCGCAAGGTGATGGCGCTCAAGGTCTTCATCGACCTGGCCGCGGACCTGCGCTTCATTCGCCGGCTTCGTCGTGACATGGCTGACCGCGGCCGCACGGTCAACAAAATCGTCGAACAATACCTTACGCAAACACGGCCCATGCATGATCGCTTCGTCGAACCGGCCAAGCACCACGCCGACCTGGTCCTGCACGGCCTCGAGATTGCGGGCGATGTCGACATCCTCGCCGTCGAGGTCCTCAAGAAACTCGGCGACAGCCGCGCGTAGGGCCGGCTATCGTGGCAACAGTGGCCTCGCATCCATTAGGATGGGGCAGCCGCTCCGGCACGCGAATCCACGGGAAACCAATCTTCTATCATGACGCCCTTCAGACGTGTGGCCATACTCTGGATCATCGTGCTCGCGGTGTTCGCCGCCTTCGCCGCGGTATGGCAGCCGGTGCACCACTATCAAGTACTCCACGATCCCGCGAACTTCATCGCGCTGGCCGAATCGCTGGAGGCCACGGATCCCGCGCGCGCGCGCGCGGCGCTTCAGACCGGTATCACGCGCTTTCGCCCGCCGGTCGCGCGGCCCTATGCGCGCCTCGCCGCACAGGGCGAAAGGGGGCCGGTCGCGCACCTCGCAGAATTCTACACGGCCCTGCAGGCACCGCCCTCCAGTCGTATCGAGGCCATCGCGAACGCGGGCCGGAATGCCTTCGATGCGGTCGTTCTGCCTGCGCCGAGCAAGGATGCGCAACAGTATATGAACACCTGCTTCGCCACGCTTGGTCGCAATCTGCGTTTTGGTGATGCCGCGGACGATTTCACCTTCCGCCAGAAGGCCGGCCTGCTCTGGCTCACGGGTGGGGGCGGCATTGCCATGGGTGAGATTGGCACGACGGGCGTCCAGTGCCCGGTAGACATTTTCGTGTTCAGCGCGGGCGGGACGGGGGGGACGCAAGGTGCGCACCTGCTGTTGCGCGGCCGGGACTATGCCAAGCACCGGCGCGGCCTGCATGCCGCGATCATCGACCCGCTGATCGGGCAGGTGGTGCAGTTGGGCACCTTCGATCTCTGGGACGATCTGGAGGAAGCCATGCGCATGCTGGAGTTCCTCGACGGCGCACCCGCGGGCAGCATTGGCGCCTTTACGGTGTCCGATGATGCCTCGCTCAACATGACGCCTGCGCTGGAAACGGCGCTTGCCGGCTTCGGCCTGGAACGGCAGGCCTGGGTTGACCGCACCCCGCGCTTCTTTGGTCTGCGCTACAGTTTCGCGGCCATCGGCGTGAAGGGCGCCGCGGAGGGCACCGCCCTTCAGGCCTGGTCACCCGCGGAATTCGAGTTGGACGGACGGCGCTATCCCGGCCACCCGGTGGTCGTAGGCATACTCGCAAGGGAAGACAGCACCCCATGAACCACCCGGTTGCACTCTATGCCGCGATATTCGGCAGCAGTTTCCTGGGCACTGCCCTGTTGGTGCCCGTGTTCCGCGCGCTGGCGCGCAAGCTCGACATCGTTGATCGCCCCTCCGAAGCACGCAAGGTGCACGGCCGTGTAATCCCCTATCTCGGGGGCGTCCCCTTCTATTTCTGCTTCCTCGGCGCGGGCCTGTTTATCGAGGCCTTCTACCCGCAATTCAGCCTGCCGCATTTCTTTCCGATTGCGATGATGGGTGGCGTCATTGTGCTGATGGGACTCTACGACGATATCGTGGACATGGGCAGCCTGAAGAAACTGATCATTGAATTGTTCCTGATGGCGATCCTCTATTTCTGGGCATTCCGTACGGGGGATATCGCCACCCCCTTCGGGATCCTCCGTGCCGAATGGCTCGCGGCAATCATCACGCCATTGTGGATTGCGGGCATTATCAACGCGGTAAACTTCTCGGATGGCCTCGATGGCCTTGCGGCGGGCCTGGTGTTTATCTGCGCGGCGTCGATCTTCGCGATCGGCTTCAAGAACGGCCAGATCGTTTCCTGCCTGTTCATGGCCTATCTCATGGGTTGCACGGGTGCCTTTTTGCTCTTCAACTTCAATCCCGCGAGCATCTTTATGGGCGATGCCGGTGCCCTCTTTCTCGGCTATGTCCTCGGCATCTCGACGCTGGTCGAGCAGCAAAAAGGCATCACCACCATTGCACTCGCCGTGCCGATGGTCGTGATGGCGGTGCCGATCCTCGACACGATTCTCAGCTTTTACCGCCGCCTGATGCGCGCACGCGCGGGCAAGTTCTTCACCCCGGATCGCAACCACCTCCATCATCGCCTCCTCGACCTTGGCCTCACTCAGCGACAGGTGGTGCTTTCGCTCTACTACATCTCCATCTGCCTTGGCCTGATGGCCTTTATCCTCTCGGTAGTACCGCCCAATTACAGCGCGCTCATCCTCGTACTTGCCGCCATGGCCATTGTCTTTGGCGTGGTCGTGCTCCGTTATATCGAGGGCCTCGCGCAACGCGACTAGGCGCTTGGCATTCCCGCGCCTTCGGAGTACCATGGGACGGTGCCCACGACGACGGAAGGGGGATGACGCGCCTTGCCGGACACCTACGATTACATCATTGTGGGGGCGGGTTCCGCCGGATGTGTGCTCGCGAACCGGCTCTCTGCAGATGCGCAGGTCTCGGTCTGCCTCCTGGAGGCCGGCGGCCAGGACGACGCCCGGGAGGTCCGTATTCCCGCCGCCTTCGCGAAGCTCTTCAAGGGTCCCGCCGACTGGGATTACCACACGCTTCCCCAGCCACACATGAAGGACCGGGCCATGTACTGGCCGCGCGGCAAGCTGCTTGGCGGCTGCAGCTCGATCAATGCAATGATCTACATCCGCGGGCATCGGCGCGACTATGATCGCTGGCGCGACCTGGGCAACACGGGCTGGGGCTACGACGATGTGCTTCCCTTTTTCCTGCGCGGTGAAGGTCAGCATCCGGGAGTTTCCGAGTATCATCGCGCCGACGGCGAGCTTCGTGTGGATGACAGCCGGCATGTACATGCGGTTTCGCGCGCCTTTGTCGCGGCCTGCACGCAGGCGGGCCATCGGCACATCCCCGACTTTAACGTCCCCGAACCGGAAGGCTGCGGCTTCTACCAGGTAACGCAACACCGTGGCGCGCGGCACAGCGCGGCGGACGCCTTTCTACGCCCGGCATTGTCTCGTCCGAACCTGCACGTAGAAACGGAGGCGCAGGTCCACCGCGTGATCCTCGAGGGCAACCGCGCCACGGGAATTCAGCTAGACAATCGCCCATTCCATGCCAGGCGCGAAGTCATCCTCTGCGCGGGCGCGATTGGTTCGCCGCAGATTCTCCTCTTGTCCGGCATTGGTCCCGGTGCGCAATTGCAGGAGCTCGGCATCGGCGTGCAGCACGATCTCCCCGGCGTCGGAGAGAACCTGCAGGATCACCTGCTCGGCTCCGTCATGTTCACCAGCCTGCGCAAGGACACCCTCGACTCTGAGGAGACCTTGCCCAACCTCCTGCGCTACTTGCTACTACGCCGCGGTCCGCTCACGTCGAACATTGCGGAAGCCGGTGGCTTCTTCCGAACGCAGCCCGACCTGGAAGTGCCGGATTTACAGATCCATTTCGCGCCGGGCTACTACGTTAACCATGGCTTTGAGCGCCCCGAAGGCAATGGATTCGCCATCGGCCCCACGCTTCTCCACCCCGAGAGCCGCGGCTGTATCCGGCTGAGCACACCGGACCCGCGCGACAAGCCCGCGATCGATGCCAACTACTTCGACGCGCAAGCGGATGTTGACACGCTTGTACGGGGCACGCGCCTCTGCCGCGAAATCGCCGCGCAGGCCGCGCTCGATCCCTGGCGCGGCAAGGAGTATTTCCCGGGCGCGGATCGGCAGTCGGACGAAGCCATCGCGGACTTTCTGCGTGAACGCGCCGAAACCTTGTATCACCCGGTCGGCACCTGCAAGATGGGGACGGATCCGATGGCGGTCGTTGACCCGGCACTGTGTGTACACGGCATCGAGGGGCTGCGCGTGGCCGATGCCTCGATCATGCCGGAGATTGTTGGTGGCAACACGAATGCGCCCGCGATCATGATCGGGGAGAAGGCTGCGGATCTGATTCGGGCACTTTCCTAAGCGCACGTTCGTGGCCGCAACCTCGGCGCACCAAGCTCAACGATCGAAATACGCCGCCGGATTCTGCCGGTACACTGCGCACAATTGGGCGTAGAGATCCGGGTGCACCTCCCGCATTTCCTGGGGGAGTTCAAAAAAGGTCTCGGTAATCACCGAGAAGAACTCGGCGGGATCCTCGGCGCCATAGGGGTCAAGTAATCCTTCTTCATCCCGCGCCACAGCATCTGCATGCGCCGCATAGGCGGCATCGAAACACGCGCGCCAGGCCTCGGCCGTGGCGGTGTCGGGCAGCCGCGGCTCGCCATGGTCATAGAGTTGGTGCGCGAACTCGTGCAGGATGATGTTGCGCCCATCGAAGGCATGGGTGTCGGTAATCACATCTTCCCAGGAAATCACCACCGTGCCCACGCCCCAGGACTCGCCTTCGCGGATATCCGCGCCTTCGGCCACGAAACCGAATTCATCCTCCTCGTTCATATCCACGACGAAGGCCTCGGGATAGACGA
>JAUIKJ010000355.1 GCA_030430835.1 Candidatus Hydrogenedentota bacterium | reverse complement strand
GCACCCCATCGGCGGCGGTCAGGCCATTGAGGGTCAGGAGACTGAGCGAGGGGGGGCAGTCAATAAACACATAATCATATTGCGTGCGCGCTTCGGTCAGCGCTTCGCGCAGGCGGTACTCCCGGCGATCCACGTCGACCAGTTCCACTTCGGCACCCACCAGGTCGCGGTTGGTCGGAAGCACCCAGAGGTTTTCCATGCTCGTGGACTGGATCGCTTCGGTGGCCGGCACTTCGTTGACAATCACGTCGTATACGCTGCCATCGAGGTTGTTCTTGTCGAGGCCAATGCCTTGCGTGGCGTTCGCCTGGGGATCGAGATCGATTAGCAGGGTCTTCTTGCCGGCCGCCGCCATGCATGCGGAAAGATTGACGGTGGTCGTGGTCTTGCCCACGCCCCCCTTCTGGTTGGCTATCGCGATTACACGTCCCATATGTCCCTGCCCCGGCGGCCGCGCATGTCATTGAATCGCGCATGATACTGCGCAGGCATGGGCAATGCAATGAATCGACCCCGGACGACGGTTCAGGGCCGGGTGCAGTACCACACGATTTCGGAGTCACGCACGGAAAAACGCCGTTGTTCTTCGGGGCTGAGCACATCGGCCGGGGCAAACTTGCGCAGCGTGAATGCGGTCAGTTTTTCCGGGAAGTCCTGCTCGGCGTAGTCACGCACATGATCGTAGACCTCGGGATCCGGAGCGCCCCAGTCTTCGGACGTGCTGCGCTTGGGATCGATTGGAATCATCACCACCGCAGTGCCGCCGGGCTTCAGGATCCGCCGGCACTCTGCAAGAACCGCCCGGTCATTGGTCACGTGCTCCAGCACATGGATGATGAACAGGCCCTCGAAAGCGTTGTCGCAGATCGGCATATGGTGGCCATCGGCCACGAAGTAGGGGCGGAGCCCGTGGGACAACTGGCCGAAGGCCAAATCGGTAGAGACGCAATTCAGATTCGGTTTCTCCCGAATCAGATCCACCAGCTGGTTCTCCGGCGCAAAGTGAAGTATCGTGCCGTTGTTGGCCATGAAGGCCGGGGGATGGCGCTCCAGCGTGAGCAGTAGAAGCCGGTGCCGATCATGGCAGAGACAGCCGGGGCACTCCACCTCGGGATAGGACATCTGCCCGATGTCCAGGGTGCGAAAGAGCAGGCCTTCCCAGCCACAACAGGGACACGCGCGACGCTTCGACGGGATCAGACGGTTCAGCCAGCGCCCGATGAAATTGACGACGTGCGAGCGCAGGCACACCCAGCCGGATCGCAGGCCGTAGCGCCGGGTGCGGTCATAGACATGGTGGAGAATTCGTGCGGGGGTGCCAAGCATCGCGGGATTCTACCGGGCACCGCACGCGATGGCAATATGCGTTGTCATGCTTCCGCGCCGTATACTGTCCGGCGGTTTACCCCAGCGGAGCGAGATTCATCCCATGAGTACCAGCAGCCTTCAGGTCATCAACCCCTTTTCCGAAGCCGCCGTTTGCACCCTGCCCATGCTGGGCGCAGGCGACGTGGACCGCGTCGTTGAGCGTGCACGCGCGGCCTACCACGACTGGCGCAACACGGACATCGCGGCGCGCAAGAAGTTGTGCACCGCCTGGATGCACGCCTTCGAGGCGCGGCTGGAGCAGAGTGCCGAGGAGGTCACCCGGCAGATGGGCAAGCCCATCGGCCAGGCGCGGGGCGAGGTGAAAGGGACCCTGGATCGTGCCCGGCACATGATTGCCATCGCCGAGGAAACCCTGCAGGACGAGGCCGTGGGGGAGATCGAAGGCTTCACGCGTTACATCCGCCACGAGCCCAAGGGCGTCGTACTCGATATCGCGGCCTGGAACTACCCGCTCTTTATCGCCGTCAACGTCGTGGTGCCTGCGGTCCTCGCCGGCAATGCCGTCATCATCAAGCATTCCAGCAAGACGCCGCAATGTGGCAAGGCCTTTAGCGAGACCTTCGCCCTTGCCGGCGCGCCGGAAGGCCTGGTCCAGGACATTGTCGCCGACCACGCGGTTACCGAAGCGCTGGTGCGCCATGCAGGCGTGAACCACGTATCCTTCACGGGGTCCGTGCGCGGCGGACATGAGATCGTGCGCAGTGCGGCGGACCGCTTCATCGATGTCGGACTGGAACTGGGCGGCAAGGATCCGGCCTACGTCTGCGAGGACGCGCCCTTCGACTTTGCTGTGGATGGCTGCGTCGACGGTGCCTTCTACAACGCGGGCCAGTCCTGTTGCGCCGTTGAGCGCATCTACGTGGACCACACGATTTACGACAACTTTGTGGAGGCCTTTGCCGCGAAGACCCGCGAATACAAGTTGGGCGATCCCATGGCGGCGGATACGACCCTCGGGCCGCTGGCCTCGAAGTCCGCGCCGGAGTTCCTGTCCGCACAGATCGCCGATGCCGTGAAGAACGGCGGGAAACTGGTGGTTTCCGCCGAGGAATTCGAGATGCCGGACCGCGGCTGGTTCCGCGCGCCGGCGGTCGTCGCCGATGCGCCCCAGGATTGCCGCCTCGTGCAGGAAGAAAGCTTCGGCCCCGTCATCGCCATCCTCCCCGTCCACGGCGACAAAGAAGCCATCCGCAACATGAACGACAGCCCCTACGGCCTGTCCGCCTCCATCTGGACCCAGGACGTGGAACGCGCCATCCGCATCGGCGAGCAGATTGAAACCGGCACCTTCTTCATGAACCGCTGCGACGTGCTCGATCCCGCGCTGCCCTGGACCGGCGTCAAGGACACCGGCCGCGGCGCGAGCCTGTCGCGCTATGGCCTGCTGCAATTGACCCAGCTCAAGAGCATGCACCTGCGAACGCATAAGGTCTAAGGGAAAGGCCGCGCGGGCAAAGCCCGCTTTGGACTGCGGCGGCGCCCCGCCGCTTTGATCGCGCACCCAAAGCTACCGCCCTAGCCGACACCCCTGTGCGCGGCGGTATGCCCTCGTGGAGTGCACAAGTCTCGCTTGTGCCGCGGCACCAGCCGCGAGCCGGGTCGAAGCCACGCGCCGGGGGACTCGGAACAAGCCTGGGGTGTCGACGCGCACCTCGCGGTGAAGCACCGCGAGGCATCGGCAAGACCGATGCACTCCAAGACCGGTCGGCCTCGCGACGTCGACGAGAACTTCAACCACCGCAGGCTTAGTGGTGCCCCTTCAGGTGCAGCACCACGGTCTTCTCCGTGGCCTCGCTGAGGATGGGGGCGACGGCGCGGTACTGGACGTCCTTGAGAAAGGCGTAGTAGGCGTCTACATCGGGCCACTCGATCATGAAGAGGTAGTCCGGTTCGAAGTCGCCGTAGATGGATTCGACGGGGATGAGGGACTGAACCCGTCGGGCACCGTATTTCTCGGCAATGGGGCTGGCGGCAGCGAGGTAGTCGCCATAC
>JAUIKJ010000354.1 GCA_030430835.1 Candidatus Hydrogenedentota bacterium | reverse complement strand
CAACGTCTAGTACCTGAAGTCACATATTGCTTACCCACCGTCGCCGCCTGATGCACCCTACCCCACAACCCACATCGCTTTAGGCGGCGACATTTTTTATGGCGCATCCAGCGCTTGCACCGGCTCTTCGAAGTAACGGTGAAACCCTTCCGGCAAGTCGTGGTAGTCGACGCCGGCAATGGTTCCGGAGAAGTCGGGACTGTTGTAAGTATTCCAGAAGAGAATGTTCTGGCCCCGCAGGGATGGCCCATCCGCGATAAGTGCGCCGAGTGTCTTGCCGGTGTAGGTGCCCTCCAGCTTCACTTCGTCGCTCTCGCGGATGCGGCGGACCGCCTCGCAACCGGCTTCCGTGTAGAGCGCGTAGTCCTCCCCCATGAACCCTTGCCGCAGGGTGAATCGATCTTCGGGGAAGTCCAGTTGCGGAAAGTCCGGGTCCGCTTCCCGGAGCAGGGCATTCGTGGCGGCAAAGAGTTTGGGCGCCTTTTCCGCGCTGGTGTAGGGGGCCTTGGTAACGGCGATCGCCTGCACCTTTGTGTTGAGTCCCGCGGCACGCAGACCGAGCGTGAGACCGACGCAGGTGCCCATGGTGCCGGAGGCGACATAGATAAGATCCGGCTCGGGCAGTTCGCCTGCTTCAATCTGTTGCTTGAGTTCGAAGGCCGCGTTCACGAATCCGATGGTGCCGACGGGCGACGAACCGCCGGGTGGAAAGACGCTGGGAAGTTTGCCGTGGTGCAGGAATTCGTCTTTGAAGACTTGGGCCACGTGCACGACGACGCCGGGTCGTCCGGCGCAGGCGTGCAAGTGCGCACCGGCGACGTGTCCACGAAGCAGGTTGCGCCGCACGCTGTGCGCGTTGTGCTGCGGGACGAGCATGGCGTGGCAACGCAGGCCCGCGTCTGCGGCATAGATTGCCGTGGCGAGGGCATGATTCGATCCCGCGGCACCGAAGGTCAGGACGGCCTTGGCGCCTTCGGCGAGGGCGCGACCGAGGAGGAACTCAAGCTTGCGCACCTTGTTGCCGCCGTAGACCGTGCCGCTCTGATCATCGCGCTTGATATAGAGGCTGTCGAGTTCCAGCATCGCGCCGAGATGCGCGAGTCGCGCCACGGGCGTGGGCAAGGTGGCGAGCGCGCGGTAGGGCAGGTTCTTCAAGCCGGGATAGGCCGTGAAGAGCGGGAGGTCGGTATCGGTGCCGGTTGTCATGACGGGTTCCATTTTCATTGCATGCATCGAAGCACGTATGCTTCCGCGCTGACGCAAGGCGGATCACGATTCCGCATAGCCTTGGACAACGCGCATCCCGATGTCAACGCAAATCCGGCGGAGTCCCCGTGCCTGAACTTACCCTGATCACCATAGCCCTCATCATCGGCACCGCGGGCATGGCGTCGTTCATGCATGGGGCGGCGGGTTTCGGTGGCGCGCTGGTGTCGATGCCGATCTACACGGCCTTCCTGATGATTCCGCTGGAAATGGCGACGCCGCTTCAGGCGACCCATGGAGTCGTGATGACGAGCATTCTTTTCTATCGTATGCGCGCGGACGCGGATATCCGCGATGCGGCGGGGATGATTCTGGGATCCTTTATCGGGCTTCCGGTGGGCATCTATTTGCTGCGGAATGTGGATGCAGCGTATCTGCTCAAGCCGCTGGGGTTGCTGCTGGTGGGACAGTCCATCTACTCGCTTTTCTTTGCACCGGCACCGAAGACGGACGATGCGCCGGACCCGCACGACGCGGCCTCGCGCGTGGGCAGTTGGGCGGCGGGTTTCTTCGGCGGATTGTTTGGGGGCGCCTTCGCGGCGAATGGTCCGCCGGTGGTGTTGTATGCGGTGATCCGGCGCTGGCCGAAGGATCACTTCCGCGCGACCCTGCAACCCTTCTTCCTCGCCAGCAACGCGACGATCTGCGCGGGGCTCGCTGCGGGCGGCTTGCTGAATGCGTCGGTGATGAAGCTGTCGCTACTGGCGCTGCCCGGCGCGTTGGCGGGGTTGTGGTTGGGCTTTCAGGTGGGTTCCCGCATCAACCCGGAACCCTTCCGCAAGGCCGTGCTGGTACTGGTCTTCCTCCTCGGCTCCACGCTGCTCGTGCGCTAGCGGGACGACCTAGTCCCGATCGCCGAGGGCATAGCGGGCGACGTCCAGGTAGTCGACGACAAGGGATACGCCATTGGTCGCGATTAGGACACGCAACCAGATGCCAAATGGCGAATTGTGATTGGAGGTGCGCAGCCGCGGGATGAGATAGACGAGCAGCGGGGTCCAGCACAGCACGTGCGAGAGGCCGAGCAGCCGGTTGTAGCCGTTCAGGTAACACAGGGTGCTCATAAGGACCAGGTTAAGCACCCACAAGGCGAGCGTCACCTTGCCCGCGTCCCGATCGAGAAAGAGTAGGCTGGCGGAGTTGACCAGGATCATCCAGCCGATCCAGGCCTGTAGCCACAGCGGCTGATCCAGAATATGCCGCGGCAGACCAAAGAACAGATCCGTCAACATCTCGCCTTGCTCCTGAATGAATGTACAGAGACTGTCAGTGTAGGCTGCGACACCGGGCGTATCAAGCCCGCGGGGCCGGTGCGGACCACGGCCGCCGCTTGTTATACTCGCCGCTTTTACGGAGATTTTTCATGCACGAACTAGCCCGAATCTATGCCGAGAACCCGGCCATGCCGGACTATGCCCGCGCCTACTTTGAGCGGCTGCATGGCCTGCTGACGCAGCTGGACCTGGAGGCCCTGACTCGCATTGCGGAAGTTATGGATACCGCACGTCGCACCGGGCACCGAGTCTACTTCATCGCCAATGGCGGCAGTGCCGCCATCGCGTCGCACTGGGTGAACGACCTGGTTGCGGGCGGCCATATCGATGGCGAGCCCAATTTCCGGGCCCTGTGCCTAAGCGACAATGGCGCGTCGGTGACGGCGCTGGGCAACGACGCGGGCTATGACGAGATCTTTATCCGTCAGTTGGAGGTGCATCTGGAAGCCGGTGACGTGGTCTTCGCGATGTCGGTAAGCGGCAACAGTGAGAACATCGTGCGCGCGGTAAAGTGGGCGCGGGACAACGGCGCAACGACCATCGGCCTGTGCGGCTTCGACGGCGGGCGCCTGAAGGACACCGCCGAGATCCCGCTGCTGGCCGCGGCGACGCCGGACGAGTACGGCACGGTGGAAGATTGCTTCAGCGTGCTGGAACACGTGCTGGCCACCTTCCTGACGCAGCAGCGCGGCAAGGGCCTGCACCACTAGTCGCGGCCCGGTGCGGAAATCTTTTTCCTTTTCCGGGTATACTTAGAGACCATCAGGCCGTTTTTCGAACTTCCGGGGGAAACTCTTTTCATGGGCCATGTCAATCTGATTACGGGCGGTGCGGGCTTTATCGGTTCGCA
>JAUIKJ010000353.1 GCA_030430835.1 Candidatus Hydrogenedentota bacterium | reverse complement strand
CTGTCCGAGCAACTCGTTGAGAACGATGTCGGCATGATCCTCCAGATGGCCACCGTCGCGGACCTCAGCGAGGACGTCATCGAGGCCTACCGCGCGCCCTTCCCGGATTCGAGCTACAAGGCGGGCGCCTTCCAGTTTCCGCACCTCGTGCCGGACAGTCCGGACCACCCCTCGGTGCCGCGTATGAAGGCCGCCCGCGAAGTCTTCCGTACATGGACCAAGCCGACGCTCGTGATGTTCTCCGACAAGGACCCCGTCATGCGCGGCGGCGATCGCTTCTTCCGCGCGCTGATCCCCTCGGCGAAGGACGAACCCGAAGTCACCATCAAGAACGCTGGCCACTTCCTGCAGGAAGAAGCCGGCGAAACCATCGCGGCGCACATCAAGGACTTCTTCGCGCGCCGCCCGATATAGAGGCAGTTGCGATCCATACCGTGGAATTGCAACGACAAATGACAACTACCGACAACATTGTCATTTCGACCGAAGGGAAAAGTCTTAGACCCACCCTTCGGCCCGGGCGATACCTATCCATCCAAATCGTTTCTAACAAGCAATCGACCAGCCGTTAGGTTCTTAATCACACCCGACCACGGAGCAGTATCATGGACTATCAGGAAATCATCTACGACATCGACGGCCCCATCGCGACCGTCACCCTCAATCGCCCGGACAAGCTCAACGCCTGGACCTTCCAGATGGAACGCGAGTACCGGCACGCCCTTGCCGATGCCGAACGCAACGACGCGGTGCGCGCGATTATCGTCACGGGTGCGGGTCGCGGCTTCTGCGCGGGCGCGGACATGGGCCTGCTGACCAGCGTGCAGGACGGTAGTGTCGATGCCTCCGACGCCACGGGCACCGACGCCGAGCCCGGCGCGGGGGAGAATATTCCCGACGATTTCAAAAAGCCCTACTCCTTCCCGGCGGCAATCAACAAGCCGATCATCGCCGCGATTAATGGCCATGCCATGGGCATCGGCCTCGTGCACACGCTCTACTGCGATTTTCGCTTCGCCAGTGAAAAGGCCAAGTTCGGTACCGCCTTCGTGCAGCGCGGCCTCATCGCCGAGCACGGCATCAGCTGGATGCTGCCCCGGCTCGTGGGCCTGGAGAATGCGCTGGACCTGCTCTACAGCGGCCGCATCATCGAAGCGCCGGAAGCGAAGGAACTCGGGTTGGTGAGCCGGGTCTACGGCGCGGAGGAACTGCTCCCTGCCGCCCGCGAATATGCCACCCACCTCGCTACGATGTGCTCGCCCCGTTCCATCCGCGTCATGAAGCGGCAGGTGTGGGACGCGATGCTGACGAACCTCGGTCCCGCGATCGACGTCGCGAACGAGGAAATGATGGAGAGCTTCGGCAGCGCGGACTTCGTGGAGGGCGTGTCTTCCTTCCTCGAGAAGCGCCCGCCGCAGTTTACCGGGCAGTAAGCGCTATTCCAGGTAGCCCAGCGAACGCAACGCTTCGACATCGTCTTCGTTCATGGTCGATTCTCCGGCCGTAGACGCGGGACGCGTATCTGTCCAGGTTTCAAGATAGGTGTGTGCCGCGTCTGCGAGGGCACGGAACACCGCTGGCGCATCGGCGGCGACGTCACTGTTTTCTGTGGGGTCCAGCTTCAGGTCGTAAAGCGTTTCCCGATAGCCGGGCATCGGAGTATCGGTTTGGGAGCGCGTGGCCAGGGTGTTGCCCGGCAGGTGCGCGTCGGATCGCAGATACTTGTGAGACTCCGTGCGCACACTCTGCATGAGCCATTCGACTTGCTCACCGGCGTCGCGCGACTTCTCGGGGTCCTGTTGTAGCAACTGGCTGTGTACCTGATCACGGCGATAGTCGCCTGGATAGGTCTCCGGATCCATCAGCGGCAACAGACTCAAGCTATCGCGCGCCTCCGGCGGGTCCACGCCAAGCTCGGCCATCACGGTGGCATACAGATCGATCAGCCCCACCTGACCCGCATAGCGGCCCACGGGTGCCCCCCCACCGGGCAAGCGAATGACGAGCGGCACGTGGAGCACCGAATCGTAGAGACTGGAGGTGTGCCCCCAGGCCCCGTTCTCCCAGAAGGCTTCCCCGTGATCCGAAAAGACAATGATCATCGTGTTCTCGTACACGCCCAACCGCTGCAACTCTCGAAGCAAGCCCCCGAGGTGCTGGTCGAGATACGCGAGCGCGCTGTCGTAGCGATCGATGAGGTGTTCGCGATCGTCCGCACTTCGGGCCTCCTTCAACCAGCGCAGGCCGGTATCGGCCCTGTCGCCGACAAACTTCTCTTCGAAGGGCGAGGGCGCCCCAAAGGGGTCGTGAACCTCGTAGCTCTGAATAAAGAGAAAGAAGGGATCGTTGGCCACGCTTCGTGTCCATGCGGCGGCCCCGGCAAAGGTCGCTTTGGATGAACCTGATCGGTTGCTGTGGGTCAAGGGGCCATCGGAATAGCGCTCGAAGCCCTGCGAGAACCCGATGCGTGCACGGACGGCCACCCCCTCAGTAAAGGCTGCGGTGCGGTAACCGCGCTCCAGCGCAGTCTCCGCGAGCGTTGGCCACGAATCGGAAAGCTGGTAGCCCGCACTCCATATCCCCGCCTGATGCACCGCGGGATGTACTCCCGTAAAGACGCTTGCGTAGGAGGGCGTCGTCCAGGGCGCTGGCGCGATGGCCTGCTCGAAGACGAAGGCCTCTCGCGCGAGCGCGTCCAGGTGTGGGGTCGTGTCGCGTGCATAACCATAGGCACCGACGTGGTCCGCACGGAGCGTATCCAGACTGATCAGCAGGATGTTGGGTCGCGGCGTATCCGTGCGCGCGCTACCGGAAATGACCACGGGGTTGCCCCAATACACGGGCGGCACGCCCGTGCTCCGGTACTTGCGCGGGTTCAGGGCCGCGCTCCCGAAGTTCAGCTGCAGCGATTGTCCGGCGAAGGCGGACAGGTCAACGCTGTGATCCGTCCAATCCAGCAGGCGCTCGTCTGTCTCGGGTTCGAGAAGACGCAGGAACAGTTGGGTGGTTTCCTCGGCGGCGGTTGCCGTGACAGAGACATGCAGCGGGCCGCGCGATGCGAGCGGCCATTCGCTGGGCATGGCCAGTGAGAAATGCAGTTGAGCGTCTTCTGGCACGATGAAGGGGGCGGTGATCGTGGTCCTGCTTGGCTTCCAGACCGTGCGCGGGGTGATCTGTACGAAGCGACACGACGCTTTCGGCTCGATTGCAGCGAGATCAACTGGTCCAGCCGCCAAGCGCTCACGTCGCACGAAGATGTACTTTGGCGGACTCGGATCCAGGAAGGGGACCAGGGTGCGCACCGGCTTGATACGGAAGCGCAGGCCGGCGGCGTCGGTATCCGGCAACGGAAAATCCCTGCCCGCTTCCAGGGTTACGAAGCCGTCCGCGTCCGG
>JAUIKJ010000352.1 GCA_030430835.1 Candidatus Hydrogenedentota bacterium | reverse complement strand
GGAAAGAGACTCTCCCCGAGGCGCTGGATTACCCCGGTCTTCCGCTCGTCCTGAGCACGTGAGTACACATTGAGCGTCAATCGTGCGTCAGAGTGTCGTGCGAGCTCTTGCGCTTCGCGTGGCAGAGCGCCCGCCTCGAAGACATACGTCGTGTAGGCGACTCGTAGAGCATGAAAGTCGAGCTTCCCCCGAGCCGTCGTCTTGGCGATACCCGCCTTCTTGAGGTCTTCGTCGAACTCCCGCGCGGTGTGCGTTGTAACGTAGAGCAACGGTTCAGCAGGAACTACCCGCGTTCCCGCCGCCTCCAGACATTGCCGAAAGCAAAAAGGGCCTGCCCGGGATTTCCCGGGCAGGCCCTGCCGTTTTCAAGCTTTGCCGGTGTGTGGTGCCGTGCTAGTGGGCGGCGAGGTCAAAGCGGTCGGCGTTCATGACTTTGGCCCACGCGGCGACAAAGTCATTGACGAACTTTTCCTGGGCGTCGCCACAGGCGTAGACCTCGGCAATCGCGCGAAGCTGCGAGTTCGAGCCGAAGACGAGGTCGACGGCGGTGCCGGTCCACTTCACCTCGCCGGAGGCCAGGTCGCGGCCTTCGTAGAAGTGCTCACACTTGTCGGACTTCGCCCACTGGGTGCCCATGTCGAGCAGGTTGGTGAAGAAGTCGTTGGTGAGCATCTCCGGGCGCTTGGTGAAGACTCCGAGCGGCGATTGTCCCGTGTTGGCGTTGAGTACGCGCAGGCCGCCGAGGAGCACGGTCATCTCGGGTGCGGTGAGCGTGAGCAACTGGGCCTTGTCCACTAGGCGCTCTTCCGGCGTGCGCGGGTCGTTGGTCGGGCGGAAGTAGTTGCGGAAACCATCGGCCGTCGGTTCGAGCGGTGCGAAGGAATCTACGTCGGTCTGGTCCGCGGTCGCGTCGGTACGGCCGGGGGTGAAGGGGACGGTCACGTTGTACTCGGCCTTGCGTGCGGCTTCTTCGATGGCGGCGCCGCCGGCGAGGACGATCACGTCCGCGAGGGAGACCTTCTTGCCACCGGTGAGGCTGGCGTTGAATTCGCCCTGCAGCTTTTCGAGGACATCGAGCACCTTGGCAAGTTCCGCGGGATTGTTCGCTTCCCAGTCCTTCTGCGGAGCGAGGCGGACGCGGGCACCATTGGCGCCACCGCGCATGTCACTGCCGCGGAAGGTAGAGGCGGAGGCCCAGGCCGTGGACACCAACTGGCCAATGGTCAGGCCGGAGGCGAGGATTTTCTCCTTGAGCGTGGCGATGTCCTGATCGTCGATCAGGGCGTGGTCCACGGCGGGGATCGGGTCTTGCCAGATGAGTTCTTCCTTGGGGACGAGTGGCCCGAGGTAACGGGCGACAGGGCCCATGTCGCGGTGGGTCAGCTTGTACCAGGCCTTGGCGAAGGCGTCGGCAAATTCCTGCGGGTTCTCGTGGAAGCGCTTGGAGATGGGACCATAGATCGGGTCCATGCGCAGGGCGAGGTCGGTGGTGAACATGATCGGGGCGTGCGTCTTCTCCGGATCATGCGCGTCCGGCACGGTGGTCTTTGCGGCAGGATCGGTCGGGACCCACTGGTTCGCACCGGCGGGGCTCTTTACCAGATCCCAGTCGTAGCCGTAGAGCGTGTCGAAATAGCTGTTGTCCCACTTGATCGGCGTGGGGGTCCAGGCGCCTTCGAGGCCACTGGTGATCGTGTCACCGGCGTTGCCCTTGCCGTAGGTGTTTTTCCAGCCGAGACCCATTTCTTCGCTCGGCGCGCCTTCCGGTTCCGCCCCGACATACTCGAGGGGGTTGGCCGCACCGTGCGCCTTGCCAAAGGTGTGGCCGCCGGCGATGAGGGCGACGGTTTCTTCGTCGTTCATGTTCATGCGGGCGAAGGTTTCGCGAATGTCCTTGGCGGCGGCCAGCGCGCTGGGGTTTCCATTCGGCCCTTCCGGGTTTACATAGATGAGCCCCATCTGCACGGCGGCAAGCGGGTTGGCCAAGTCACGGTCACCGCTATAGCGCTCGTCCGCGAGCCACTCGCCTTCCGGACCCCAGTAGATGTCCTCTTCCGGTTCCCAGACGTCTTCACGGCCGCCGGCGAAGCCGAAGGTCTCGAAGCCCATGGACTCCAGGGCGACGTTGCCGGCGAGGATCATCAGGTCGGCCCAGCTGAGCGCCTTGCCGTATTTCTGCTTGATCGGCCAGAGCAGGCGGCGGGCCTTGTCGAGGTTGGCGTTGTCCGGCCAGCTGTTGAGCGGGGCAAAGCGCTGCGTGCCCGAGCCCGCGCCGCCGCGGCCGTCGGAGACGCGGTAGGTGCCGGCGCTATGCCAGGCCATGCGGATGAAGAAGGGGCCGTAGTGGCCATAGTCCGCGGGCCACCAGGGCTGGGAATCGGTCATCAGGGCGAAGAGGTCCTGCTTGACCGCTTCGAGATCGAGGGACTTGAAGGCTTCGGCGTAGTTGAATTCCTGGCCCATCGGGTCGACCTGCGGTGAGTTCTGCTGCAGCACCTTCAGGTTCAACTGATTCGGCCACCAGTGCCGGTTTGCCGCGCTGCCCGTATGGGCGCTCATGCCCTGTAGTACAGGACACTTTCCAGGATTGTCTGACATGGGTCTCTCCTTATGCTTGGTTAAAGCGTTTCGTTTGTATTTCCAGACCGGTCCATCCCAATCGGACCGGAAGCCCGCGCTCCCGCTTGTCGCCTATGGCCGTGCCAGTTCCGGTACGGCATCCAGGCATTGGGGGCAGGTGCCCCAGTAGATGACTTCTGCTTCGTCGATTCGGTAGCCCGAGTCTTTGGCCGCCGTGAGGCACGGGGTCTCGCCGACGGCACAATCGACGTCGACAGTTTTTCCGCAGGCGCGGCAGATCAGGTGGTGGTGGTTGTCGCCGACGCGGTCTTCGAAGCGCGCGGGCGAGCCGGCCGGCTGGATTCGGCGGATGATGCCCTTGGCGGCGAGTAGGTTCAGAGCATCGTAGACCGCCTGCTTCGAGATGGCGCCGATCTCCGCACGCACGTCGTCCGCCAACTCGTCGGCGGTTCCGTGCGGACGGCCAGCGACCGCCTTGAACACGGCGAGTCGCTGGGCGGTGACTTGCACCCCCTGGTCGCGCAGTACTTGTGCGGAATCAGCCATGGACGGGAGTCTAACGCATTGTCTGGACTAAGTCAAGAATTGGTTTCAGTCTTATTTGTGCGCTTCGGGTGTCGGGAGTCTACACGGGCACGATGCATTCCGGGCTGTCGTTACCCGGTTTGTTGACGTAAGTGGATACCGGATAGGCCTCCAGCCATGCGTCCGGGCAGGGGCGCAGCAGTGTGCGCAGGGTTGTGATGTCGTGGTTATCCGCGTCCAGCCAGGCGTCATAGTTTTCGCGCCCGAGAATCACCGGCATCCGGTCGTGAATCG
>JAUIKJ010000351.1 GCA_030430835.1 Candidatus Hydrogenedentota bacterium | reverse complement strand
CGCGGCACTCAGGTTTCGTTCCAGCAGCGCGGGCCAGGTCTCGTCGTCGTTCATGCCAAGCCCGAAGGTGGTGGAATCGCCGATTGCCAGAATCCGGGTGGTGGCCGCCACGGGCAGTTTGGCGCCGCGCGTTGCCCATGCGTTCGTGGATAGGGTGAAGGGTTGGAGGGCGACGTTTTCCCCGGCGCTTGTATGCGACTCCACGCGCATCTCGTGAATGTCCGGCTTGAGGTCCCAGAAGCCGCCTTCCGTCGTGCAGGCATTCTGGAAGTTGGTCGCGTTGGGCGTTTCGAGGGAGCCGCCCCGGGCGACGATGTATCGCACGAAGCCTTCGGCGACGAGCAAACCCAGAAGCGCTACGAGGGCGAAGAGTCCGCAGGCACCCAAGACACATCCCCTAGGGCGGCGAGTCATCCCCGGGCTCCGGCGCACAAAAAACTGCGCCACGATAGCGGGGCGACGGCCGTCTCTGGGACGGCGCCGCGTGCCGATATCGTGGCGCAGCTGAATTCGTTCATTACCCAATCCTGACCGCGGCGGCACGGCCGTGATTGCGGGACACTGGGCACCCCGGCAAACTGGGCGGACTAGAGGATACCGCGCTCCTTGAGGCCGTCGATGCCCGAGCGCACTTCCTGCGCGGACTTGTGCAGGGACTCGCGATCCGCATCAGAAATCTCAAGTTCGAGGATCTTCTCGACACCATCCTTGCCCACAACACAGGGCACGCCCATGAAAATGTCGTCGAGGCCGTACTGTCCGTTGAGCAGGGCCGCGCAGGGGAGCAACTGCTTCTCGTCGCGGATGACGGCCTGCACCATGCGCACCGCGCTGGCGCCCGGCGCGTAGTAGGCGCTGCCGGTCTTGAGCAGGTTCACGATCTCCGCGCCGCCCTTGCGGGTACGCTCGACGATCGCGTCGATCTTGTCCTGCGGCAGCAACTTGGTGATCGGGATACCGGAGACGGTGGTGTAGTGCGGCAGCGGGACCATGTCGTCGCCGTGGGAACCGAGCACCATGGTGTCGACATTCTTCATGCTGACGCCAAGTTCCATCGCCACGAAGGAGCGCATGCGCGCACTGTCGAGGCAGCCGGCCATGCCGATGACGCGCTCGGCCGGGAATCCCAGCTTCTGGTGTGCGAGATAGACCATGACGTCCAGCGGATTGGTCACGATGATAACCACGGAATCCGGGGCATACTTCTTGATGTTCTCGCAGATGCCAGAGATGATGTTGCCGTTCTTCTCCAGCAGGTCAAGACGCGTCATGCCAGGCTTGCGCGGCAAGCCGGCGGTGATCACCACGACGTCGGCGCCTTGAATATCGGCGTAATCGTTTGTGCCGACCACCTGGCTGCTGTAGCCACGAATCGGCCCCGCTTCGGTCAGGTCCAGCGCCTTGCCCTGCGGCAGCCCTTCCACGATGTCCGTGAGGACCACATCACCCAAGTCGAGCTCTGCACAGTACTGCGCCACCGACGCGCCAACGTTACCCGCGCCGATCGACGCGATCTTGAATTTCTTTCCGACTGACATGGTCCGGTCTCCGTCCCTGTAAAGGTTGTGATTTCCACCCGAAAACGAATGTGGGAAAGGGAAATTATAGCGAACGCGGATCGGGGGCGTAAAGCATCAGCGCATCTCGGGGAAATACTCGGCCTCGATGAGCAGGCACATGGTGTGCCACAGGGCGATATGCGCCTCCTGGATGACCTTGGTGGAGCCGCCCGGGGCCTTAATAACGATGTCCCCCTGACCCGCCATTTCGCCGCCCTTGGGCCCCGTCAGCACCACCGTCACGGCGCCGTGGGCCTGGGCCACGGACATGGCCATACGGCAATTGGCGGCGTTGCCGGAGGTGGAGATCGCGAGCAGCACGTCGCCCGGACGCACCAGGGCGTTCAGTTCCTGGGCGAAGGCAATGCCGGGCACGGGGATGTCGTTCTCTACGGCGGTGCGCAGGGCACCGCTAAATCCGAGGGCGTGCGCCCGGAGACCGGATTCGAGGTGGTCGGCCAGTTCCGCGCCAAAGGGCAGCGGGCGAAGCGCTTCGGCCACGGCCTCGGGAATCGGCCGCTTACGCTCAAAACTCTTGTTTAGTTCTCCAGCGATATGCAAGGCGTCGGCGGCGGATCCGCCGTTGCCACAGGTGAAGAGCGTACCCTGTCCGGCATAGCACCGCAGCAGCGCGGCGTGGAGCGCCAGTACAGACGGTACGCAGGGCTCGAGATCGGGCCGCCGTAGGAGCAGTTCATCGATTATCTGCTGTTGAACATCGCTTAGGGCCACGAAACCTCCCTCTTCCCGCTGCGGGATTGACAGAAAAATGAGATTGAATTATCATTCTCGGGACCTTATGGAGCATATTGTGCCGAAATTTGCGCATCGATTGGAATCCCGAATGGCCACCGCCCTCATGTTGGTGGCGGTTTTCCTTTCGTTTGGCGCAGCCCCCCTGCACACGGTGTTTGCGCACAGCGATGGCGACGCCGACTGCGCGGACGCCGCGGACACTTGTCACGCGGAGATCGCGCTCCCGGGTATCAGTCCGCATCCACTGGATCACTGTTTCGACCAGGAATTCCATGCGGCCTGTGTGTTCTGCACCACCCTCAGCCAGAGCAACCGAAACGGGCTCAGTCCCGTGAGTACGACCCCGGCGGCAGCATTGTTGTGCGCCGGAATCGCCGCATGCCATGCGGCCTCCCATCCCGCGCCGCTTTCAGGCGCCGACCTGACACGGGGCCCTCCCGTAGCCTGAGGCGTTTCAAGCGCCGGGCAGATTGAGAGCCTTCTCTTCCTCTTGGGCATCGTCTCTCCTTGAAGGGGATACCCTACGGGGGAGGAGGCTACGCACCGCCACGACACTGAATCCCCTGCTGGGATTCGTCTTCCATCGATGGTGCGCACAACGCGGTTGTCCTTCGGGGGGCCAACTGTGACATCGCTCTACGAACCCCTGCCACGAAATGCCGATAGCCGAGCGCTCGACGTTATCCACCGAATCCGCCGTCGCACGATATTCGGGACGGCACCAATCGAACGACATTGCATGCGAAATCATACTCAGGAGAATCTTGTCATGAATAAGAAGGGATTTACCCTTATCGAATTGTTGGTGGTCATTGCCATCATCGGCATTCTTGCGGCCATCTTGCTGCCCGCCTTGGCGCGGGCGCGTGAGGCGGCCCGCCGTGCGAGCTGCCAGAACAACCTCAAGCAGATGGGCCTCGTCTTCAAGATGTACGCGAACGAGGCGAAGGGCGAGCGCTTCCCGACCATGAAGATCGTGAACTGCGAAGGCGAGCTTACGCCGTGGAACGCCACGCCGCAGACGGAAGCCATCTACCCCGAGTACCTCTCGGACTTCAACGTGATGATCTGCCCGAGCAATGCCGCGGGCGGCAGCGCGCTGGAGCAGT
>JAUIKJ010000350.1 GCA_030430835.1 Candidatus Hydrogenedentota bacterium | reverse complement strand
CACTTCCTGAAAGGGCGCGGTCTCCAGGTCTTCCGCATAGGGACGAATCAGGATACCGAGCTCACCGATCCGCGCGGCATCCTCGTCGACCACCGTGAACACACTCATGTCATAGGCGTCGTGTAGCGCCGCGAGGTCGCTGTCGAATCCCAGAAAGAGGATGTCCGCCGCCGGTTCGTCATCCAGATTGTAGATGACGCACTGTTCGACCTCCGGCTCATACTGATAGGCCTGCCCGCCATCCAGCAGCAGCGTCGTCTTGTCCGGCGTTTCCGTGCGGCGCACGAGGCGGCGCGGGCGCCCATAGAGCAAATTGCCCTCCGAGGCGAAGACCTCGCCGGGCAGATAGTTCTCTTCGAGAAAGGTCGCCTGCAAGACTTCGATCCCGTCGCGCCGCTTCTCGAACTCCGGAAAGAATTCCTCGAAGGTGGGCGGCATCTCCGTCCACCCCATTAGCGCGATGGCCATGGCAGCAATCATGTGTCGTCGTCCTCGTCCGTCATGCCTTCCGGCGGTGCCGGATTCTTCACGGCCGCTTCCGCGGTGGGGATGTCGTGCAGCAGTGCCGTGTGCGCGGCGAGCACCGCCCGCAGATCCATCCGCAGTCGGTTTCGCTCCGCGCGCAGTTCTTCGATCTCCGCGCGCAGTGCCGCCGGCAACGCCTCCGCCTCCAGCCCGGCGCGGGCCTTGTTCGTCTCCGCCTCCGCAACGATCGCGTCCGCCTTCCGGCGCGCGGAATCCAGCGTGTCCTCGTTGAAGCGCTGCGCGCTGGCGAGCGCATCGCGCAGCGTATTCTCCATTTCACGGAACTCGGCCATGTCGTTGCGCTCTTCCTCGAGCGTGTCCTGCAGTTCCTTCACGCGATTGATCAAGGCCTCGAAGGCGTCGGCCACGCGCTCGAGGAAGGTGTCCACCTCCACCTTGTCATACCCGCCCATCAGCGCATTCTTGAACTCGGTGTTGTAGAGGTCGCTTGGTGTAATCACCGCCTCTTCGCCCAGCACTTCGCTCACGATCTGATCTTTCTTCATGCGCTTCTCCCTACCAGACGCGTACCCGTCCGGATCATTCACGCGCCCAATTCGCGCGACCGCGCCGCGGCGGCCGCGACCCCCGCCGCAAAGACACGGCCGAGGCCCTCCGATTGAAAGGTCTTAATCGCGGCCTCGGTCGTGCCGCCAGGGGAGGTCACCTTGCGGCGAAGTTCTGCCGCGGGTTCTCCGGAGTCCTTCAGTAGTTGCCCTGCGCCGTAGAGCGTTTGCGCGGCAAGGCGCGTGGCCACGTCGTGGTTCAGTCCCTCGGCCACGGCCGCCTCCACAAGGCACTCCACGGCGTAGAAGAAATAGGCCGGGCCACTGCCGCTGAGGGCGGTGACTGCGTCGATGTCGGATTCACGCACCACCTCCGCGATGCCTACCGCCGAGAATAGTGCCTGCGCCAGGGCCAGGTCGGCCTCGGTGCAACCTTCCCCGGCGGCGATGCCCGCCGCGCCGGCCTCGACCAGCGCCGGCGTATTCGGCATCACGCGGATGACCCGAGTGGCATCGCCCAAGTGCCTCCGTACAAAGGCGGTCGAGATTCCGGCGGCGATGGAGATAATCAAGGTCTCCGTTTGGAAACCCGGCTTCAGGACCGCGAGCGCTTCTGCCATCTGCTGGGGCTTCACGGCGAGCACGAGCACCTTGGTGCGTTGCGCCAACGCGCGGGTGGAGTCCACCGCCTCGATGCCGCGCATTCGCGCCGCGTCCACGCGCGCCTCCACCGGGTCATAGGCCAGGATGTCCGTGCTCCGCACGATGCCCTGCTCGATCAGGCCCTCAGCAATGGCCGAAGCCATATTTCCGTAGCCGAGAAAGCCGATGGGTCCGTCAATCAACACGCGTTAGGCTCCTGTCTGCGGGGCCGTTGGAAGAAGGTCGATGGCCACCGCGATTTCATCGCAACCGGGAAAAAGCCGGCAGCGGGTGCAGTCCTTGAATACCTTGTAGGGCAGCTCTTGGCGGTCAACCACCTGGAAGCCGTTGCGCATGAAGAAGCGGTCTACACGCGTCAGCGCGTAGACCCGCGCGATCTCCAGGCGCCGGGCCTCGTCCACCAGCGCCGCGAGGATTCGCTCACCGATGCCCCGGCCGCGCAGGTCGTCACGCACGACGAGCGAACGCACTTCTGCAAGGTCGATCATGTCGATGTGCAGCGCGCCGCAACCGCCCACGCCGGACTCATCCACGTAGACATAGAAATCCCGCACGTTCTCGTAGAGTTCCGGCAACTTGCGGGGCAGCACCTGCCCCGCCGTCGCCGCGGAATCGAGCAACGCCTGGATTTCGATGACATCCGTCAGCTTTGGTTTGCGGACTTCGCCCACGCATGGTGCCTCGTCGCGCCCGTACAGCGCATGAATAAAGAGTCTAGCATAGCGTTCGGAGGGCCTGCGAAACGAAAGCGTCCCGCCTCGTGAGAGACGGGACGCCCGAATAGCGATTGGCCGCCCTTAGCTGGCGGCACTCTTCAGCGCTTCCAGCGCGGCATCATAGTTTGGGTGATCCGCGATCTCCTTGACGTATTCCGCGTGCACGATCTTGCCGTTCTTGTCCACGACGAAGACCGCACGGCTCTCCAAGCGAAGCTCCTTGACATGCGTACCGTAAGCATCGCCGAAGCTCATGTCGCGGTGGTCCGATAGCGACGTCACGTTTTCCACCCCGGCCGCGCCGCACCAGCGCGCCTGCGCGAAGGGCAGGTCCGAACTCACCGTGAGGGCGCAGACGCCATCGCCCATCGCACCGATAGCCTCATAAAACTTGCGCGTCTGCTGGTCGCAGACCGGCGTGTCCAGGGAAGGCACCACGCTGATGAGGCGCGCCTTTCCGGCGCTGTCCGCCAGCGTCACGGGGGAAAGGTCGTTGCCGAGCAAGGTAAAGTCCGGGGCGGCATCGCCCACGTTGAGCGTGTCGCCGATGGCAGTGAGCGGGGCGCCCTTGAAGGTCACCGCGCCTGCGCGTTCTGTGGCCATGTGGATAATCTCCGTTAAGTTCCGGTTAATGTTGCAGCCCTGGGGGGGCATTGGGTAGCGTCAGGCCATCCAGTATGCACAACGCGCGCGGCTCCGCGCCAGCGGCCGCCGGAGGAACCGGGATGACGTGGACGAAACTTGCCTGTGGATTGATCGCCGGCGGCCTGATGCTCGCCCCCGTAGCGTCGGCGGATACGGCGCGCGGCGTGGTATTTGATGATCGCAACGGCAACGGCATCTTCGACGCGGGAGAGCGCGGTGTGAAGGACGTGCTCGTCTCGAACGGCGAGGCGGTGGTGGCCACCGACAAGAAGGGCCAGTACGAGATCGGCGTAGGGGACGACACCGCGCTCTTCGTCATCAAGCCCGAGGGCTGGGCCGTACCGACCACGCCGCGCACCAACCTGCCGCAGCA
>JAUIKJ010000349.1 GCA_030430835.1 Candidatus Hydrogenedentota bacterium | reverse complement strand
CATCGACACGGATGCGCTCTTCGCCGAGTTGCTCGAGTACGCGCAGGGCCTGCTGGATGCAGCCGACGTGCTCTTCAATGAATTCTTCGGCTACTTCGATCAGGGTGAAGACAAGGATTTCTCGTTCGCGAACCTGTTTCAGCAATTGCGTGACACGCTCCTCTCGGGCGACTTCTTCGGGAGTAGCCCCGTGCCCACAAGCGAGGGCGGTACAACATACTCTTATCAACTGGATTTCAGCTTCGAGATCAGCGGGAGCATCACCATCGAAGGCGGTGAAGTGCAGCAGGCGGACCCGCTGGTCTTCGACCTCGACGGTGACGGTATCGAACTGACGAGCCACACCAACGGCGCGCAATTTGATCTCTTGGGGGATGGCAAGGCGGTGAACACGGCCTTCGTCACCGGCGGCGATGCCTTCCTCGCGCTGGATCGCAATGGCGACGGCCTGATCAACAGCGGCAAGGAACTCTTCGGCGAGCAGCACGGCGCGGCGAACGGCTACGAAGAACTGCGCAAGTTCGACTCGAACAAGGACGGCGTCATCGACAAGAACGACGACGCCTTCGACAAGCTCGTGCTCTTCCGGGACAACGGGAATGGCATCACGGAAGAAGGCGAACTACTCTCACTCGCCGATGCGGGAATCGAATCCATCGATCTCGGCTACATCGACGTGGACCGGCGGGCGGCGGGCGGTAACCGGCTTGCGCAACTGGCAACGTTCCGTCGCACGAACGGCACGCTGGGCCGCACCGCCGACGCCCTCCTCAATTACACCGCCTAAGCAAACCCCGGCGAAACTTCGCAAGGGAACTGCGGGGTCTTATATGCACGCCCGGTATTCCCAGCTATTGTGAGGTCTTTCCCTATGCGTTTTCGCTTTCTCGGTTTTTCCTTGTTGATGTTTACGCTCCTTGAGGCCGGCGCGCAGACGGCGCAGGTTGGCGGCGATCGTGCCGCGCGTGGCCGGGACGCGTTGCAGATGGAATACGTACACTACCGACCGGCGGCGTGGGAGCAGGAGCGGGTCACGGAGTTTGAGAACGGACATCCAAACGAGGGTGGCCTCCTCTACCTCTACTACCGAAACCAGAGTGACGAGACCGTCGACCTGCGATACTGGCGGGCGAACCGCCAGGATGAATCCTATTGGCGCCTGAACCATTTCATCGCCTGGGACCGCGCCTACAATCGCCGCCTCGCACCGGGTGAACTGGGTGTGCTCGAGATTAATGCGACTACCGCGGACTTCGCTGCGGGGGCGCCTTTTGAATTCTCCTGGGTGGGCAGCGATTGGCGCCCGGTTATGCGCTATACGGCCGAGGCCCTGGAAGAGGACCCCGTCGCGGTGACACACATTCGCGTGTTGCCCGGCCTGCGCGCCCTGGAAGTGCACCTGCGCTACGACGCGTCGCGTTCCCAACTGGTGGGGATCGAGGCGATCGGACACGCGACGGCCGCGACCCACTGGGTCGGCGAGGTCGGCGAGAATATCGGCCGCGCCATCGCCCGCCTTGAATTGTCCTCACCCCTCGCGGCGGGCACCTTGCTCGTGCTTCGCGTGGCAGTGCGGGAAGGCGATCGCGAACGAATGGTATACGCGCACCGGCGAGTTCATTCGGACTACTTCCCCATTGGTACCTGGAACAGTGACGATGCCAACCTGGATGCTCTCCACAAGATGCATGTGGACACCTTCGTGCGCGGCGGCACAAAGGACGACGCCTTTCACACGGAAGTCGCGCAGAAGTATGGGTTTCGTACCATGGTGCACACCGGCCTGCCGGTGAACGTGGACATCATCCGCGCTTTGGGCGATGCACCGGCCACGGCCTGCTGGATGCTGCAGGACGAGCCGGACTGGTCCATTCCCCCGAACATTATGCTCTTCGCGGACGATTCGGTCCGGCACTACAACAAGACCGTACCCACCTTCATTACGCTGTGCCGCAACATCAAGTTTTTTGAGTATGCCCCGATTCCAGACATTGCCTGTATGGATCACTACGCCGTAACGGCACCCTCCAGCAGCAAGTGGCCGAAGCCCTACGGAACCTACCTGGAAGAAACCGGGTGGTATACCCGTGACCTGAAGCGTGCCGCGGAACCCAAACCGATCTGGATCTGGACGCAAGGCATCGCCGACTGGGGTCAGCGTCCGAAGCGGCCCGTGCCTACCCCGGAAGAACTCGCCGCGCAATTGGTGCTCAATCTGGGCGAAGGTGCCAAGGGTATACTCTGGTTCAATTACGGACGCGCGATTGCGGAGAAGTTTCCCGATGCGGTCGGCGCGATGCAAGGCTGGGGACGGGTCATGAAGGTACTGCGCGAGGATTTTCTGGCATCGGAGCCCGTGGGCCTGGATGTGGTCGCGCCGGACAAGGTCACGGTGATGCCACTGCTTAGCCGGGACAAGATCATCCTGTGCATTACCAACTCGGACTACGAGATCCACCCGGAGGCCTACCCCTTCGCGGAGAAGAAGGAGGTGTCGATTGCGTTTCAGGTGCCTTCCTGGATTTCTCCCAGCGTGGGGCTGCAGGTCGCGCCTTCAGGTTTTTCCCAGATCGGTGTGGAGACGGCGTCGGCGAGGGCGAAGATCGCGTTGCCCACCTTGGGCGCCTGCACCGTAGTAGTCATCGCCAATGAGCGCGCCACGGTGGAGTCCTATCAGGTCGCCTTTGATGCGGCGCGGGCGATTGAGTAGCGGCCCGCAATCTAGCGCAGGTAGCCGAAGCTCCGCGGTGGTGCGGTGAATCGCTCGACCACGATCGGTGCAATGGCGCGCTGCACCCCCGGTGCATCCATCGCCGGGTCCCCCTGGGGCAGTGTGTCGAGCGGCGTGCCGTTCTCCGGCGGGATGGTGCCGGCCGAGACGTAGATCACCGCGTCGGTTGCCTGTGTTTCCTGAATTTCGACTTCGACTGCGTCTTCGGACTGGTTCACCCAGAAGAAGGTATCGCCCACGTACGCACCGTTGACACGCGTCGCATCGGTCGTGTTAACGACGCGCACCGTGTCGCCGGCCGCCGTCAGACGGCTGAAGTTTGCCCACAGATGGTAGACTGGCTTTGGCATCCAGTCCTCCGCGCCGAAGCGCCACAGCCCGTAGTTCATCCTTGGCCCGCCGCCGGGGTAATAGACTTCCTGCAGGCACCAGATGCTGAAGCCTGCCACGCCGCGGTTCAGCCCCTCAATCACCAGCGCCGCAGACCATATGGCATAGTCCCAGCTTGCCATGAGGGGGTTATAGGCGTGCGAAGATTCGCCGTCCTGAAATCCGAATTCTGCCACGACCCAGGGTGTCGCTTCCTGCAGTACACTCAAGTGGTCCACAAAGAATTCCGTGGCCAGGGTCCGCGCGTCCCGTTTCAGATATACGTGCGAGGCGTAGAGATCAGCTGCCGCGTGGTACTCCGGCGTACGCACGC
>JAUIKJ010000348.1 GCA_030430835.1 Candidatus Hydrogenedentota bacterium | reverse complement strand
CCAGCAGCCAGTTGATCTGTCCCAAGACCAGTTTCTTGTTGGGTGGAGTCGGCTGAAAACGGTAGGCTTCGGCAACGATGGTGGCCGCATCCAGAATCATCGCGGTCTGGCCCGTAGGTGCTGCGCCCGCGTCGGCCGCCGGGGTGTCAAACCAGTTCCGGAGTTTGGGTGTGCCGGCCGTGACCACGCCAAAGGCGTTGTCCGCCAGCGCGACCAGGGGCGCGACCTCCTCCTGCGCCTGATAGGCCGCGTAGAAGGACGCCATCGAATTCTCGTCGATATGGGTTTCGTATCCGACCGAGCTCTCCAGCGCCTTGGCCTGGGGACCGGTGTACAGCTTCAGCGCCGTCTCCTTGAAGGTTTCGTCCTGTGTGGCGATGAAGAGGTCGATCGCGGCCGACCAAAGCGCGAGTTCTTCGCTTCCGGCGGTGACTTCGGCGTCCAGTAGTTGCGCGGCCTCTGCGACATAGACGGTGTTCTCGGTGATCTCGCGACTGGCTGCCGCAAGTGCGGCGGCGGCCCGTGCCTTTTCGTCGGAGTCCAGTGTGTCGGCGGTGCTTCGCACGCGCGCCGCCAGCGCGTCCGCCCCCCACGCCAACTCTTCCTGCAGGGCCTCCAGCGTCCCGTCCTGCGCGGCCTCCAGGCGCCAGCCGACGTAGGACAATGCGCGCGCCAGTGCGAGCACGTGCGGTGTCGGGTTGGCCGCAGCGGCGCGTGCAGGATCGTACCAGCCTTCATCCGGTGCACAGTTTGTGCCAGCGGTGCCACAGCGCAGGTTCCGGTAGGGACGAAGTGCCGAAGCGAATAGCCGATCCCACAGGAGATGTGGTGCGATCTCGAAGGGCGCACTTTCGGTCGATGCGCTTTCAATGGTCACGCGCAGGCGGTAACGGCCCGGATCGTCGAAATCACTGAAGTCACCGCTCCAATAAAAGTCGTCCCAGGTGTTTCCATAGGCGCCGGAAACCTGTTCGCCGATACCGGTGAGGGAACGCTCGTAGATGGTCTTGTTGTCCTCGGTAACGATGGCGAGGGTGCCTTCGCTCGCACGGAAAGATGCGGCCACAGCGAATAACTTTGGGGCGCCCTGTTCATAGCCGACCCGGTTGTGAAGGATTTGCAGTGTCGGGATACGGGCGTAGCGGCCGCGCACTTCGACCTGTGCCTCGTCCGGAAGGACGCCGGAATCGCCGGGCACTGCCACCACGGCAAGGCGCTGCGCGTCCAGGGGCGGGGTCGCCCCCGTGATGCGGAAGATATTGTTGTCTCCCGCCTTGACGGAATCGAGCGGCACCTCCTTCTCCGCGCCCGCAGCCGTGTGCCAGCGCAGGTGGATGGATCCATCGAAGGGCAAGCCGGGATCGACGGTCACATCGAGCGCCGTCAGATCGGCGGAGACCTTCAGATCGGGAGAGATCTGACCGGGCCTGGCGGGCGCGGTGGTGGTCTCGTCGCGGTCCGATTGCCAGCGGTCGACATTCTCCAGAACGGGCACGAGTTCCTTCGGACCGGGTTCGTAGAGCGCGGGGCTGATCACGGCATGGGTTCGGGCCGGGTTTGCGCCGTCCATGGGCCACGGAGCGCGCGATGGCACGTAGGGACCGGCGGCCTGATAGCGACACATACGGCCATCGGCGAATACCGTGAGGATGGCTGCGGGTCCACCGCTGTCCATGTCGGCCACGATGGGCGCAACCGCCGCGGAAGGTGGCGCATCGATTTTCCAGTCGGAACCGTCCAGGAAATTGGATCCGAATACCTGCGTGTTCGTGGCGGCGATGATCTCGTTGCGGCTGTCCCGGTTCATGTTGGCAATGGTGATCGCGGTCAGCGAGTTCCCCCAGTGGAACGGTGCCGCGTCCCGCGATACGACGCGACTGCGGCCCGATGCCGTGGTCACCACCAGTTCGGCCTTGCCGTCGTTGTTCAGGTCGCCTATGGCCAGACGGCCCTGTGCGTAGGCCGGCACAGCTGTCGTCGTCGCGGCGGCGTTCTCCGCACCCGACATCCTTCCGGCGCCCGCCCCTTCGGCGTCGCGCCAGAGAACGTCGCCGAACTCCGCGTCGAAACCGAGCACCGCGTCCGTATCGGATGCTAGGGCGTAAACCTCATAGAGCATATCGGCATCAAGGTCGCCGACGACGGGAGTTCCCACAAAGCCCCCGTCCTCGTCGCCCTCCCACAATGGCAAACCATCAAAGTCGATACAGACCGGACCACGCTCGGCAACCACGTAGATCTCGGCGTAGCCGTCGTCATTCACGTCCATGATCGCCGGAGCACCGCGTGTATCCATTTCAAGGCGCCAGCGCTCCTGACCGTCCGAGTCGAACACGACGACACCCTGCGTCGGCGTACTGGCGATGATCTCCGCGGCATCGTCGTCATCGATGTCCGCGAGCGCGATCCCAAGCACAGTCTCCGCCACCGCCGCGCTGCGCCAGCGCGCCTCGCCCGTGGCGGGGTTGAGGGCAACAAGCTCACCGGCCTGGGTGGCAAACACGAGCAGACCGGAGAAGAAAGCCGGGGCGACGGGAGCGATGGGCGCGGTCTCACTGTGGATCCAGAGGGACTCGCCGCGGGCATCGAGGCACTGGACGACGGCATCCGCCGGGAACACCGCCAGCACCTCCAGTCCGTCGGCACCATGGAGCTCCGCGATAAGCGGTGGCACCGGGTGTTCCATGCCGGTTTCGATACACCAGCGCTCCGCAGGCGGCTCTGCCATCGAAAATGCACCGGCCGCGATGGCCATTACCCAAACTGCAATCATGCCCACTACTCCTGCGCGGGGGACTATCGCCCCGGTTTATCGCCTGTGTACCGGGATTCAGCATAACCATGGCCCGGAATCCCCTGCAAGCGGCCAAACGAAAAGCGGCCCCCGTAGAGAACGGGGGCCGCTTGGGGTGTGTTGACGAAATCAGGCTTCGTAGGTGCCGGGCACCGGGACGTCGCGCATCGGGTATTCCTTGCTGAAGTCCAGATCGTCGAAGGTGATCTTCTTGCCGTTCTTCAGATGATCGTCCCAACGAAGCTTCTTTCCGGAGTAGGCGGAGTCGCGGCCGAGAATCGCTGTGAAGGTGCTCTCCGCCACCCGGATACCTTCGTTGAGGTAGGGTGCCGTAACCCGGATACTCGCGACGAGGTCGATGTGCTCCTGCACATAGGGGTCCATGTTGTCCTTGCCCATGTCGCGGCAGCTGCTGGTGCCCTTGGTACCGGTGACCTCTTCGAAGACACCGCCGTCGGAATTCTCGAAGTGGCGGGAGAGACTCATCAGGTGCACGCCGTTCTCATACTCATAGTCCACGGAAAAGTGATCGTAGTGATCGCCGTAGTCTTCCGTGCGCGGCTTCCAGGCGCCGCCGGCGCTCGAGAGCAACGCGTCCAACTCGCTGAGCACGATCAACATCGACGTGGGCGCGCTGGGCAGCCAGTTTTCGCGCTGGGACGCCGCGGTGCGG
>JAUIKJ010000347.1 GCA_030430835.1 Candidatus Hydrogenedentota bacterium | reverse complement strand
CTATGTGACGCTTGCGCCGGACTATCCGGGCTTCGGTGAGTACCTGATCGACGTCTATGCCATGGGCTACGAAAGCGCAACCGCGAAGGCGATCTGGAATCAGAAGCGCTGCACGGACCTGTTGCTGACGATGCCGGAGGTCGACCCGCGGCGCATTGGATCGATCGGGCATTCGCTCGGCGGGCACAGCGCGATCTATCACTCGGTATTCGACGACCGGATCCGGGTGACCGTGAGCAGTTGTGGTTTCAACAGCTTCCCGAAGTATTACGGCGGCGACCTGACCGGGTGGTCGCACAAGGGCTACATGCCGCGGATTGCCGAGGTGTACCACAAGGATCCGGCGCTGATGCCCTTTGACTTTCCGGAACTGATCGGGGCGATGGCGCCGCGCGCAGTATTTGTGAGCGCGCCGATCAACGACGCGAACTTTGAAGTGAGCGGCGTGAAGGATTGTATCGACGCGGCGGCGCCGGTGTACGCCTTGTTCGACGCGGCGGATCAGTTGCAGGCGGTGTATCCGGACTGTGAGCATGACTTCCCACCGGAGGTGCGGGAGCAGGCCTACTCGTTTATTGATGGCGTGTTGGGGCATGCGCCGCGGGTGCGGGTGGTGGAGTAAGGTTCCTTATTGATGGTTAGACGCGTTGTCCCCGCGATTGGGGCGCGGATTATCTGCCCGATGTTTCGCCGCGCTGGTGGATTCCCGCCTTCGCGGGAATGACGCCGGACTTGGCGTGTCCTGTAAGCGGCTCGCGGGGACGCTCGCCCTCCCGTTTTTTATTCGAAGTTTGTGCGCCAGAAGTCGGCGACGGTGTCGAGTTTCTTTGCGGCGGCGTTAAAGTCTAGGGGCATGGCCACGATCTCCTCGATGGGCAGGGGGTGGTCCTCGACCTTCACCGCCGGGTTCAAGGGGATCTGGATCGAGCGCAACCCGGCGAGACGGGCTTCCACCTCGGGCGAGAGCAGGTAGTCGATGAGTTGCTTGCCGGCTGCGGTGTTGGGTCCGCCCTGAATGAGGGCGACAGTGTTGGGGATGAGCAGGGTGCCGAAGTCGTCCTGATCCGGGAGGAGCCATTGCACGGGCAGGCCGTCTTCCACGCCGCCGTTGGCGTCGTCGGTATCGGTCAGGCCCCAGGCGAAATCACCCGCGCCGACGCGATCGCGTACGGGCCCGTTCCCGGGAAGGAAGGCGACGCCGTTTTCCTTGAGACCGACGAAGAACTCGCGGGCCTCGTCATCCCCCCATTCCGCGAATAGTGCGGCGGCGTGGGTGGCGGTGGTGCCGAAGAGAGGGATCGCGACGGCGGTCTGGTCCTTCCACTTGGGGTCGAGCAGATCGCGGATGGAATGCGGGCGTTCGGTCACGAGATTGGTGTTGTAGATGATGACGCGGGCGCGCGCGGCGAAGCCGGTCCAGTGGTGTTCCGGATCCTTGAAGGCATTCGGGATGGCGGCGGCGTTCGGGGCGTCGTAGGCTTCGAGGAGCCCCTCGTTCTGCAGGCGGATGGTCTGGATCACTTCGTTGTTCCAGAAGACATCGGCACGGGGGCGCGCCTTCTCAGCGATGAGGCGGTTGACGAGGCCGGTGGTCTTGGCGGCTTCGGTGTCGTAGACCGCGAGGACGCGGATGCCGGTTTGCTCTTCGAAGGTGTCAAGAATGGGTCGCGAATAGTATTCGTCGTGGGCGGTGTAGATGACGACGGTGGGGGTGTTGTTGCTGCATGCGGGGAGGAAGAAGCTGAAGGCCGCGAGCCACGCGCTAACTATCAGACAACGCGCAAGTGTCGCGATGCTGGATTCCCGCCGTCGCGGGAATGACATGCCGCGCAGCGGTCGTCCAATACTCGCATTGGGCGCGTCCCCGTTCATGCCCACCGACGCACCCATTGCGTCTGCAAGCATCACGGCACCCGTACCCGTCATTCCCGCGAAGGCGGGAATCCAGCACCGCGGGAATTGGTCTTGTCGTTCCAATGAAAAGCTTTGCGCGCGGCCGACCGTTGAACGCGTAACCGCGCCTGGCTCGTGCGCGGATATTTTCGCGCGTTCTTGGTGTGATTTTTCTGAACTACGTGTCACGCCAATGTCTCCTTTTGAACAGGTTCAGGGATAACAGGAACAGGAATGCGCTGAGGGACAGCAAGACGGCTGTGTGGACGAGCCAGTTTTGGAACCACATCCCCGTATTCGGGAAACGGTCTACGGCGTCTCGATTATCGCTGAGTGCCCAGAAAGTGCCGGGGATCTCGGCAGCGGGGCCATCGGCGCGCAGGCCGGGGGCGTCGGTAAGCGGCGAGAGCGCTGCAATGCGTTGGGTCGCCGGGAGGAGCCTTGGATTGCCGGTGATACTGTCGACGAAGTCCGGCGCGATAAAGGCGACGGCGACGCCGATGTAGGCCAGGGTCAGGGCGACGCTGGTCTTGCGGCTGAAGAGGGCAGCGAACTGACTGGCGATGGCGGCGTAGGCCAGGGCGAGCAGGGCGGTTGCGAAGGCCGCAAGGAGTACAAGTGTGGGGAGTACACCACGGGCCACGGTGGCTAGGATGAGTGGCGCGATGACGCAGAGGGTCAGCCCGAGGTAGAAGCGCAAGGCGAAGAAGGCGTTGAAGAGCTGGGCGCCGAGCATGGCCGCGGGCCGGATCAGCGTGGTGCGGAGCATGTCCATGGTGCCCTGCTCGTGTTCGCGGGTGACCTCGACCGCGACCAGCGCGGGCAGGAAGACGACATAGAGGCGCGTGAACCAGGTCAGCCACTGCATCGCCGCGATGGTCTTGTTCGTGGCGGCGTAGGCATGGATCAAGGCGATGGTGATGAGCGGGAGCCCGATGATCACGGCGAGCGCGGCGCCTGCGCCGGGACGGCCCGCGAGGCGTCTGGCCTTGGCGAGCATGGGATTGCCGAGGTCGGCCGGTGCGCTGGTGTCGCGCTTGCGATGGTACATCTCGTAGTGCTCGAAGGCCTGTATGCGCGCGAGGTGATATGCCTCCCGGGACAAGCGCGCGATGGCAAAGCGCAGGGCGATCGCGGTCAAGACGATGATATTGCATGCCGCGCCTACGACGGCGATGGGCGCGGACGCGCTGAGGATGGTGGAGACGGCCATGGCCGGCGAGAGAATCGTGTAGAGAACTACGAGGAACATGGGCAGGACCAGCATGAACATTGCGGCGCCCGCGATCTGCTGCGGGATGCCCATGAGAAAAAGCATCCAGAATATCGACGCGATGACGGCGGTGTTGCGGCGGGGATAGCGGACGGAGCAGGCAACGCCGAGCGCCCCGCAGGCGACCGCCGTACCCGCGGACACGAGCACGACCTGCACGAACTGCATCCAGTCGACACCGGTGAAGAAGAAGACGACGCCCGCGAGGGGGAGGGTGATGACCAGCAACATGCCGTAGACCCCGACGATACCGAGCACCTTGCCGAGGATGATGTCGCGCTCACGGAGCGGCGCCGCGCGAAGTT